>CANEUJ010000023.1 GCA_947441745.1 Neisseriaceae bacterium
ATATGATTTATGAAAATATATTAAATAATAAAGAAACCTGCCTAAAACATTAGTAAAGCTCATAATAGCATATGTTCTTTGATGCAAATCAAATTTACCACTATAATATTTAGGAATAAACTCTTGCCCCTCTCCTGCCACAATAATTGCTTCGCAATCAAATAAATAAATATCGCTAGTTCTAACATCTTGAGACCTATCAAAAAAAGTATATCTCCCACTATCTAAGGTAGAGTCTTCTCTATTTGAACTACCTGTTGTTATTATTGATACATCCCCCAACTTCACCACTTCCCAATCCTCAGGAATAACACCCACTGGCGTTTGTTTATATCCTTGTAGTACTTGCTTAGTCATTCTTTTTAGCTTTCAACTTTGGGGACTCATCTTCTTGGGGTAATCTATTAGTTTTACGTTCTAACTTTTTTATATCTTCTGATGCTGGTAGATTCTTGGGCTTTATGCCACGCTCAACTAAAAGACCTCTAACACTTGAGTTATTCTCAATATGTTCATCTGTAATATTAGTTTCGCCTTGAAGGTTTTTTTGTTTGACATTGTGATTGGTTATTTCAGTTGCGAGGTTTTTAGCCGTGATTGTAACTGTTGGTAGAAAATCAGCTAATGCTCTATTTTTAGGTACATTAAGCTTTGATTTCATATTAGACGTATTAAATCCACCAAACAATGCACCATCCCCTTTGGATCTAATTCTACCAAACCCTTTATCATCAACTCCACGCTGATATATATTTTCTGATAGCTCTGTTTCTGAAGCTCTTAATTTAGCACGAGCGTCTAATCGCTCTTCTACATCATTTTGTTGATCTAATAACTCTTGTCGTCTTGTTTGAATTGCAAAATATGTTTGACCATTGGCAATTATTGGTTTTGACGAGTCACCGTTTTGCACAATTAGATAACAAGCGTATCTTGACAAAATTACATTGTCTATTTCTCTTTGCCCACCTTTTCCAATTTGGATCATTTCGTTGACATCAACGAAATGATCAGAGGCATTGTTATTGCTAAGATTACATGCTGATTTTGCTTTCTCAATAACCTTTATAAAATTTCTATAATCAGTATAATCTAAAACCTTTGCTAATGCCCTAGCATACCAAAATTCATTACCATCGTTATCAATTTGTTTGATACTCTCAAACGTATCATGTGCTAATTTCTCTATATTATTTCCCATAGTTTACCCTTTTATAACGGATATTAATTGAAGCTTACTACAATCCCAACTCTGACAAAAACTTATTCATCTTAGTTTTAATTTCCAATAGCTCAAGCTCCAGTCTTGCTATATTAGTCTTTGTAGCTTCCAAATCAATTTGCTCTTCTTCTTCAAAAGTATCTACATAACGTGGGATATTTAAATTATATTCATTACTCTTAACTTCTTCAACAGTAGCTAGATGTGCGTACTTCTCAACCTCTTGGCGATTATTATAAGTAAATATAATTTTAGTAATCTGAGCATCATTGAGGTTATTTTGATTTTTACCTTTTTCAAATTCATTACTCGCATCAATAAACAAAATATCACTATTCTGGCGATTTTTCTTAAATACCAAAATACAAGCCGGAATACCTGTTCCAAAAAATAAATTTGCCGGTAAGCCAATTACCGCATCTAATAGATTCTCATCAATTAGTTTTTGTCTAATTTTACCTTCGCTTGAACCCCTAAATAAAACCCCGTGAGGTAGAACTACTGCCATACGCCCATTTTCATTTAGACTTTGTATCATATGAATCACAAAAGCATAATCCCCCTTACTCTTTGGAGGTATTACATAATTTCTAAAACGCTTAAATGTATCATTCTGGGCTTCATCAGCCCCCCATTTATCAAGACTAAACGGCGGATTCGCTACTATTACATCAAATTTCATTAAATGATCACTCTCAATATGTAATGGGTTTCTAATAGTATCTCCCCATGTGATTTTGGCATCATTAATTTCATGCAAATACATATTCATCCGACATAATGCTTGAGTTTGACCGTTCTTTTCTTGCCCATATATTGCAAAATTATGATTACCAACTTCTTTGGAGGCTTTGATTAACAGCGATCCTGAACCGCATGTTGGGTCGTAAATTCTCTCGCCCTCTTTTGCAGCAACTAACTTAGCTAAGATAGTAGATACTTCACTTGGAGTAAAAAACTCACCACCTTTTTTACCAGCGTCACTTGCGAAATGAGCAATCAAGTATTCATAGCTATCCCCTATAATATCGTTACCAATTAAATTTGAAGGTCTTAGATCAAGTCTTGTATCACTAAAATCTTCCAATAAATTTCTAAGGATTGAATTACGCTCTTTGGTATCCCCAAGTACTTGCCGATTATTAAAATCAACATTTCTAAAAATCCCCTCGAGCTTTTCAAGATTATCTTCTTCTATACGAGCAAAAGCTTTATTGATAATCTCACCTAGATTGTCTGCTTCTTTATTTTTTAATAAATACTCAAAAGTACAAGTTTCATCAAGAATAAATTTCTCACGTTCTAAAGCCCTTTTAATCCTATCTTTGTCACCCTCAT
Organism: Neisseriaceae bacterium; assembly: GCA_947441745.1. Taxonomy (GTDB): domain Bacteria; phylum Pseudomonadota; class Gammaproteobacteria; order Burkholderiales; family UBA11063; genus Aquella. The sequence continues at coordinate 2,561 of CANEUJ010000023.1, forward strand.
ATCGCGAACTAATTTCTTCGTATTTTTCTTTATAAAAATCAGATAAATGTTTTACAAATAACATACTTAAAATATAATCTTTGTACTGCGAGCTATCCATAGTACCTCTAAAGGTATCACATGCCCTCCAGACAACACTATTAATAACTTCTTGTGTTGTTTTAGTCATATTATTTTGTTCTATCATTGTTTTAGCCCCTTTGCTTTAGTAATTGCGGTTTCTAATATTTTATTTTTTAGTTGAGTTTTTTCTAAGATAAGTTCATTTAGAATATTTATTTCTTGATTAGCTAATTTAATATATTGAACGATATTTTTCTGACGATCAATTGGTGGTAACTCAATTTCTAGATCTGCCAAATCACTATTTTTAATCATTGGAATAGCAGTACCATTGGCTTTATTTGCTAATTTAGAATGAGCTAGATTAGAGTTTAAATAATATGCCAAAAACTCTCCATCAATTTTGGAGATATCTAATATACGGATAATTGACATAAATGCTGGAAATATTAAACCTTGATATCCATCAGTAATAAATACAGCTTTATTGGGTGATCTTAGACGAACTATAATATCCCCAACACAAGTTAAATATTGTGGATTTAATTTTTCTACTGCGATAAACTCATCCAAATACTCTGAGGTTAGATAAATATCATTGCCAAATGATTTTAGAGTTATTGCTTTATATTTTTTGTAGAAATCGTCATATGTTGCCCCACGCTTACGCTCGAGAGATAAGCCTGTTCGTATTTCGACTAATTGTTTAAGCCGCATTAATCACCCCACTAAAATATGTACTACTATCGAGATTATACACTTAAGCGAAATAGAGCGTCAAATATATTTTTTGTATAACTTAAGGAGTATAGCATACTAGTTAGAGCATGGATCCCAGATTCTATACGAACAGCAACTAGTTTTGCTCTGGGATGACCGCCACTAGTATACAGCAGATACAAACTGCAACCTCAACATCGCCCATTAAAGATTTAGGATTTTATTTATTAATTTAGCGTTTAAAAATCCTTGCTGTTTGAGCGTAGCGAGTTTCAAGGATTTTAGCTAAATTAATAAATAAAAGTCGTTAAAAATCTTGTCTGGGCTTGAATTCTTTGCATACTTTCTTGTTCAAGCAAGAAAGTATGTGGGGTGTGCGGCCACACCGCACAAATAATAAATGATGATAAATAATGTTTTAGGGCATTAGGGCAAGGGCATGGTTCCCAGCCTGCGCTGGGATGATGAGAAATATGTGCTGGGATGACGAGAAATAAGCGATGGGATGACGAGAAAGAGAACCCCATCATCTCACCTTAGTATGGGGTTGCTTCATTAAATAAACGCTTACATTCTGTTGCATATTTACTAGCTACTACAGGATTATTCCAAATAACAATTACATTCTCAGCATTTTTATTTGCGGCAGCTTGAGTATAATTAAACGAGCCTGTTTCAACAGTTTTATTATCAACCACAATAAATTTATTATGCATTATTGGATAATTTCTATTAAGTCTTACATTTAACCCTTGATTGAATAAAAATCTTGCTACACTATATTTGCCATGATTTGACTTTTCATCAGAAACTATTTTTATATCTACGCCTCTTTTTTTGGCATTGAACAAAGCAAGAGCAATAGGATTTGAAGTGAAGCTATAAGTTGCCATACAAATACTAGCAGTTGAAGAGTTAATGGTTTTTACAATTAAGTCTAGGCTGTTACCTGGCGGACTAAATGCTACTTCTATATTATCAGCACAAACACTGGAAATAAATAATAACAGCAAAAATAATTTTTTGAACATTACAACGCCTTTATCGTAAAATTTAGAAAAAAATAAGTAATTATTTTATCATGTCTTAATAAGTGTTAGATATGTTATAATCATTATCTTTACAATAGTCAATACAATTTAATAAAAATATGAACATAAAATTATCACGTCTTATCTGTAACATTATTCCTATTGCACTTATAAGCTCATGTGCTGTTGGACCAGATTATAAGCCACAAACCAATAAAGAGCTAAAAATCCCAAATAATTGGCATGCAACGTTACCACACAAGGGGAAAAATCTCCAAATGATAAATTGGTGGGGACAGTTTAATGATCCTACACTAGTATCTTTTATCGAGTCAGCAATTAATACCTACCCTGATTTAGATCAATCAATTGCCAAAATAAGACAAGCCCAAGCGAGTCTGAGAGCGGCACGAGCATCATTCTTCCCAAGTATCACAGGAACTGCAACAGGCAGTGTCCAAAATAATACCTTTGGTGGAATTAGCACTGGTGGTAGCTCAATTAATGGAATTCCGAGTTATGGTACTGGTGTAACACAAGACTTTTTTAGTACCGCTACAGGTGGAAATACAGCGTACACTGCAGGAGCTACTGCAAGCTGGGAAATTGATTTGTTTGGTGCTATAGCAAGTAATAACCATGCCTACCAAAGAAGACTTGAAGCAAGTATAGCCAACTGGAATGATGCAAGAATCTCTCTAGCCTCACAAGTAGCTGATGCTTATGTAAGTGCTAGAGCTTGTCAATCAATGCTAAATATCTATGAAAGCCAATATAATTCAAGACTATCCACCCAAAGATTAACTGAATTAAAAGTAAAAACGGGATTTTCACCAATATCAGATGGCAAGCAAGGTTCTGGGTTGGCATACCAATCTCTAAGTAGTGTTGAAAAGCAAAGAAGTAGTTGTGAACAATATTATAATACTCTAGTAGCTCTTACTGGTCAAAGCCACCAAGAAGTTGAAAGTCATATGAAATTAGCATATGCTATTATACCACTACCAATAGATACCGCAATTGAAAGCATACCTGCCCAATCTATATCAAAACGTCCTGACGTATCCTCGGCAGAAAGAACTGTTGCAGCTGCTCTAGCTAATGTTGATGTATCAATTGCCAATCGCTTCCCACAGCTAACTTTAAATGGTTCGATTAATGCGAATGCTGGGACATTATACGCAGGGGCACCAAACTCATGGTCGTTTGGGCCATCACTTAGTCTGCCAATAACTGATGGTGGATATTTAAGAGCTCAAGAATCTTTAGCCTACGCACAATATGATGAAGCTGTAGCTATATATAAAAGTAAAGTAGTCAATGCAGTTAAAGATGTCGAAAATGCATTAGTGAGGATAGATCAAGCTCACAAAAGTGAAGTAGCGGCTAACGATGCTGTTAAAAACTATCAAGAATATTTTGATTCTATGAACAAAAAATATAATATTGGTTGGAGTAATTTACTTGATTTAGAAACAGTTAGAATTAACCTTGTAAGCTATCAACAAAACCTAACCAATGCAAAATTAGAAGAAGTCGAAGCATGGATTGCTCTTTATAAAGCTGTGGGCGGTGACTGGGTATCTCCACACTCAATATTAAACTCTAGAACGGATATAAAATGAAATACCTAAAACTCCTACTAATACTCATGATTGTATATGGTTGCAAAAAAAACGACACCAATGCTATAGATATTCCTGTAATAAGTGTTACAGTTGCAACTCCTCAGACAAGAAACATATCTAATCTAATCAATGCAAATGGTACTATAAGTGCTTGGCAAGAAACTATAATTAGCTCTCAAGTAAGTGGGCTTGATATTAGTAAAATTTATGTAAACGTAGGCGATACCGTGCATAAAGGCGACAAACTGGCTCTTTTAAACCCTGAACAAGTTAAAAGTGATTTGATGGCACAAGTAGCAAATACTGCTGAAGCAAAAGCCAATCTAGAGCAATCAACTACTGAAGCTCGTCAAGCAGCTTTCTTAGAGAAAGCTGGAGCAATTAGTGCTCAAGATTTATTACAATATGATACCAAACAAAAAACCAATAAAGCAAAACTTGAAGCAGCTGAGGCAACGCTGAAACTACAAAAACTAAGACTTAATTACACTGTAATTACAGCACCTGACAATGGCATAATCTCTTCAAGAACAGCAACAGTCGGTAGCATTGTACAAAACGGTAATGAATTATTTAGATTAATTCGTTCAAATCGTCTTGAATGGCAAGCACAAACCAGCCCAGAAAATATTTTAAAAATAAAACCTGGGCAAATAGCAAATATTATTAGTGATGATGGAAGTATAATTAAAGGTAAAGTGCGTCAAGTGTCCCCAATTCTAAACCAAAACACAAGAAATGGGATGGTATACGTTGATATACCAATTAACACAAAACTAAAACAAGGCGAGTATCTATCTGGCACTATTAACCTTGGTGAAATAAAGTCACAGACCATCCCCGCATCAGCATTAGTCAATCGCGATGGCTTTAACTACGTTATGAAAGTAGGTAAAGATAACCGAGTTATACAAACTAAAGTAGATTTATTAGATTATCATGTATATAGCGAAAGCTATGTTCCTATAGCCTCAGGAATAAACCCAGACGATAAAATTGTATCTATTGGTGCAGGGTTTCTAGGTGATGATGATTTGGTCAAAATAGTATCTGGAGATAAAGAATAATGAATTTCTCTGCATGGGCAATTAAAAAACCCATTCCAATTATTATATTATTTGGTTTATTAACATTTGCTGGAATAATTGGTTTTAATAAGATTAGTATCAAAAATTTTCCTGATCTAGATTTTCCTGCGGTCATAATAACTGTATCACTTCCTGGTGCTACACCAGCTCAACTTGAAACTCAAGTAACTCGCAAAATAGAAGATAGCGTTGCAAATGTTAGTTTAATTAAACACATAACTTCAACCGTAAGCGATGGTAGCTCTGAAACTTTTGTTGAGTTTAATTTAGAAAAAAACCTCCAAGAAGCAACAGATGATGTAAAAGATGCTGTTACCAAAATCCAAAGTCAATTTCCACCAGGTACTAATACCCCCGTAGTTAGTAGACTTGATGAAGGAAGTCTTCCAATTTTAACTTATCAAATCAATGCTCCTATGGATCAGTTTGATTTATCGTGGTTTATTGATAATGATATTAATAAACAAATTTTATCAGTTCCTGGAGTAAATAAAGTTTTACGTCTTGGTGGTGTCGATCGTGAAATTCAGGTTTTACTTGATCCAACTAGATTAATAGCACTAAATACTACAATTAATAATATTTCAAGTCAATTATTTACTGTGCGTCAAGACTTCTCAGGTGGACGTGCCAATATTGGACATTCTGAAGAAACAATCCAAGAAAAACAAACTATAAATAGTGCTCTTGATATTGCCAACCTCAACATACCCTTGCCTAATGGTTTTTATGTTCGCTTAGGTAATGTAGCTAGTGTTAGTGACACTGCTGCTGAAATTAGACAAATGACCTTTAGAAATGGTGAAAGCATCACGAGCTTCTCTGTTTATCCAGCCAAAGGAGTCAGTGAAGTAGCAGTTGCGGCTAATGTTCGCTCCAAGATTAATGAGTTATCCAAACTACACCCAACAATGCGTATTAAAGAAATAAGTAATACCGTAGAGCGAATTAGTGAAAACTATAAAGGTTCTATGCAGTCCTTATACGAAGGTGCAATACTTGCGATTTTGGTAGTGTTTATTTTCTTACGTGACTTTAGAGCAACTATTATTTCAGCAACTGCCTTGCCATTATCAATAATTCCAACTTTTGTAGTTATTTATTGGTTTGGGTTTAGTTTAAATGCTGTATCATTGTTAGCTATAACCTTAGTTATTGGGGTTCTTGTTGATGATGCTATTGTCGAAGTTGAAAATATTGCTAGACATTTAAAAGAGTATAAACTCTCACCAATAGAGTCGGCAATTAATGCAGCACAAGAAATAGGAGTAGCCGTAATTGCGACCTCATTAACACTTGTTGCTGTCTTTCTACCAACTGCATTTATGGCAGGAATTCCAGGGCGAATATTTAAACAATTTGGTTGGACGGCTGCAATTGCAATATTATTCTCTTTATTGGTTGCACGCCTACTAACTCCAATGATGGCAGCATATTTTATGAAAAGCATTCCCACTCATAAAGATGGCAAAATTATGGCGTGGTATTTAAAAATAGTAGCTTGGGCTTTAGCACATCGCTTAAAAACCATGGCAATGGTTGGCACATTTTTTATAGCTTCCATCACATTAGTCATCTTTATTCCTTCAACATTTATTCCAGCTTCTGATAATAATCAAATTGTGGTTAAAGTTCAAGTGCCACCTGGTAGTGAAATTAATCGAATAATCGATGTCATGAATCAAGCATATAGAATCGTTCGCCCTATGAAAGAGGTATCAAGTGTCGATGCTAATATTGGTAGTGGTGTACAAAGTGGACAAGACATTTCAACTGATGGCTCTGTTACTGATGGCAGACTAACATTTAACCTTATAGATAGCCATAAGCGTAAACAATCACAAGCACAATTAGAGAAGATTATCCAAGATAAACTTAGTGACATTCCAGGAGCAAAATTCTCTGCAGAAGCTGGTAATGGTGAGGTTTATTCTTTAGTCCTTGCAAGTAATGATGATGAATTATTACAAGCAACTGCCAAGCAAATTGAAAAAGAAATGCGGGAGTTAAAAACCATAGGAAATATCAACTCTGATTACAACCTCACTCGCCCTGAAGTTTATATAAAACCCAATTTTAACCGTGCTGCTGAACTTGGTGTTACCCCATCCAACATGGGGCAAGTTATCCGTATTGCAACTTCAGGTGACTATAGCTCTAACCTTGCCAAAGTGGATTTACCAGATAGGCAAATACCAGTTAGAGTAGAGCTTCAAAAAGATGCTACACATTCATTAGATAATCTAGGAAACTTAAGAATTAGTGGATATAATAGCACAATTCCATTATCAAATGTAGCTAACATTAGCCTTGGCAATGGGCCTGTTAAGATAAGCCGCTATGATAGACAACGCAGTATTACTTTTAGTATTGATTTACACGGACGAAATATCAGTGAAGTAGATCAAGCAATTAAACAACTACCAACAATGAAGCATCTACCAGTTGGTGTTACACAGATATTATCTGGTGATATTGAGCAACAACAAGAACTATTTGGTAGTTTTTTACTAGCTATGATTACTGGAATAATATGTGTGTATTGTGTACTCGTTTTATTATTTAATGACTTAAAGCAACCAATAACGGTTCTTGCCGCACTTCCTTTGGCAATATCTGGAGCTTTGGCTGGGTTATTTTTATTTGGATTTAGCTTTTCATTATCATCTCTAATTGGAATACTAATGTTAATGGGTATTGTTACCAAAAATTCGATTCTTTTAGTGGATTATATATTTTTATCACTTCGCCAAGGAAAGCCCCGAACACAAGCTATTATGGATGCGTGTAATAAACGCTCCCGCCCAATTGTAATGACATCTATTGCTATGGTTGCAGGTATGTTACCAATTGCTTTTGGTATTGAAGGTGACCCTAGTTTTAGAGCTCCAATGGCACTAACTGTAATTACTGGTTTAATTACATCAACATTATTAAGCCTAATAGTAATTCCAGTAATATTTGATTTAGTAGCTGAAGCAAGTTTTAAAGGGCTTATCCAGAAATTCAAAAGAAAATCATGGTCTAAATAATCTTACTAGTGTGATTTCTGAGGCTACACCAAAACGTTTTGGTGGCCCCCAGTATCCTGTTCCTCTGTTGATATAAACCCACATGTCTTCTAACTTATGTAGCCCACTAGTAAATGGCTGCTGGAAACGTACAAATAGATTCCATGGCCAAAACTGCCCACCATGAGTATGACCTGATAATTGTAAGCTATATCCATGTTTGGTGGCTTCAATTGCTGATCTAGGCTGATGAGCTAATAATACCCTAACAACATCTAGAGGTGCACCAATTATAGCTTTTTCTGGGCTACTTGCATGTTCAATCCCAAAATGTTCGCCACTATAATCAGTTATCCCTGCAATTACCAAGTTAGCCCCATTATGAATAATAACTTTATGTTGATTAAGAAGTACCTCAATCCCTAAACTTTGTATTTCAGTGATCCATTCATTTGCACCAGAATAATACTCGTGATTACCCAATACAAAAAAACTACCATGCTTTGATTTTAAGTTAGTTAAAGCAACTGTATGCTTTGATAAATTAGTAACACTACCATCAACCAAATCCCCAGTTATTGCAACCATATCTGGGTTTAGGGTATTAACTACATCAACTATTGATTTCAGATATTTGTATTTTATAGTTGGCCCCACATGAATATCACTAATTTGGGCTATAGTAAAGCCATCTAAACCACTAGGAAGATTAGTTATCGGTATTGATACCTCTTGCACCTTAGGAAGTCCTCTGGCATTTCTAAAACCAACAACAGTAACTATAAAGGCTAAAGCTAAAACTACAAGTGATGAAATTTGGGATATATCTGTAGTTATTGGATTAAAAAAACTATATGTAAGAAGAATTATTTGGCGGATAAAAGTTAGAATCAATAGCGATGAAAATAATCCCATATCTAGCATTCCAACCCAGGTAACCGCATCTGCCACCAATGTTTTTTTTATCAAAAGCCTAGCGGACAACCCTAATGGAATAATTATCCATGAAAAAACAGCTATTAAAGCACCAACTACGTATATTATTGGATTAAATTGATTTAATAGTTGATATAGAATATATAGATGTAGTAACCCCATGAGAGCAATAACAATAATTAATTTTTTTAGCATAGAATACCTTATTTTAACTTATAAATTCAGCGTTTCATACTAAAACTACTGGCCGCGCATGAACATACCATCTAGTTCATTCATGCTTAGTTTAAACCAAGTCGGACGCCCATGGTTACAATAGTTTGAGCGCTCGGTCTGCTCCATATCCCGTAACATAGCATTCATTTCTGGAATATTTAATTGATGATTAGCCCGAATTGCAGTATGACATGCCATAGTTGATAAAATTTCTTCCTGATGTTCAGCTAGAACATTGCTATTGCCGTATTTGTTTAATTCTGTTATAACGTCTTTAACCATCTGCTCTATATTTGAAGCATTAAAAAGCATTGGTACTGACTCAATATGTATTTCATTAGTATGTGTTTCATATCTAATCGTAAACCCAAGTTTTAAAAGAGTATCTTTATGTTCAATTACTGTATCAAATAGTATTTCATCAAGCTTCACCGATACTGGCATTAATAAATTTTGTGAACTTAGTTGATCTATGCTTAATTGAATTTTTAATTTTTCAAGTAAGATTCGCTCATGTGCAGCATGCATATCAACAACTATCAAGCCATCAGTAGTTTGGGATAATATATAAACCCCATGAAGCTGCGCAATTGCAAAACCAAGCATTGGAGTAGTAGTATTTTGGCTTTCTGGTTCATGAAACAATTCCACTTTAACACCAAGCTCTGCTCTTGACGCTCTTCTTACATCTGATCTAGGTTCGGCAAATCTAGTATCACTTACTGATGATCTTAATTCCCCACGTGGAGGCAACCATTCGCGTATTGCACGACTATCATCATGCTTCCAATCATTATTTTTAAACCCATTGCCACCACCAAATGATTTTGGAGAATGGCTATTCTGCACATTACTTGGTACTTCATTGGTTTGGGGATTCGGTATAGCTTGTTCCACATTAGCTCGATGAATATCAGCTCCTAAAGCTTTTTTAATTGAACTACTTATAAACCCATGAACCGAGCCACTATCTTTAAACCTTACTTCACTTTTAGTTGGGTGCACATTAACATCGACATCTATAGGATTAACTTCCAAAAATAATACATATTGTGGCTGATGTTCATGATGTAAAACCCCACTAAAACCTTGCTTTATGGCATTTTGCACTACTTTATCACGCACATAACGTCCGTTTACATAAAAATACTGGATAGTTTTATTGCCACTCAGGTAACTAGGATGGTAAACATAACCAGATAGATTATAATTACCACATTCCAAAATCTGAAAATAATGATGGTTATAATCGTCTCCAAATAAACTAGCAATTCGTTCAAGTAAACTCTGTTTATTTAGTTTGTAGATACTTTTACCATTATTGGATAATTCAAAGCTAACCTCAGGATAAGATAATGCGATACGTTCAAATATACCTTTACAATGAGCATATTCAGTAGTTTCTGATTTCATAAACTTTTTACGAGCGGGGATATTATGATACAAATCCCCTACTTCAACTACCGTACCATTATTAATAGCTTTTGGCGTCACTGGATTAATTACCCCGAAATTGCTACTAATAGCATATCCATGTGAGTTATCATCAATTTTACTTGCCAAAACAAAATTAGATACTGCAGCAATTGATGCTAACCCCTCACCTCTAAAGCCTAAGGTTTTGATATTGTATAAATCATCTTCATCAGTAATCTTACTTGTTGCATGTTGCTCTATAGTTAGAGCAATATCATCTTGATGAATTCCACCACCATTATCGGTGATTTTTATTTGTTTCACACCACCTTGGATAAGTTCAACAATAATTCTATCAGCATGAGCATCAATACTATTTTCCATAATTTCTTTAAGAGCTGAAGCAGGACGCTCCACAACTTCACCAGCAGCGATACGGTTAATAAGGTGTGCTGGTAATTTTTTTATTCGATTAAGATTCATAATTTTTAATTCCAATATATTCTAGCGTATTAATATTTCATGCATTCAAATTCTTATGCTCATTTACTCTATTTGTTAACCTTTTTCCATTTCGTTAATAGTAATTGGTTTAGACTTACCTAAGCTTAAATCACTTAGAGAAACTTCTGCAAAATATATACCCTCAAGATCTTCTAAGTATGCAAGAATTGCTTCTCTAATATGATAAGCTTTTGTTCTATGCGTTCGTCCTGCAATTGCCTGTAACCGTTCTTCGATTTTATTTTCTAATTCATCACCCAAAAAATAATTAGGAATTTTACCATAGTATACTAGCAACTAATTCTTTTATCTTATAGCTACAGATTGTAAACTTTCGTACTTCACTTTACAAAGTACGATCCATAATAAATTTTACTAATTCGCTCCTATAATCACTTATGCTATAATTGTGCATGATAAAAATTTAAGTCTACAATTTATAGATGGAGAAATATATGTATCGAATAGCTAATATTCTTAAGTGGATATTTTGGTTTGCAGTTTTTATACTGTTATTAGTGCTTATTTTAAATAATTCTCAGCCAGTGCAATTTAACTTCTATGGAATTTATAGCTGGAGTTTACCATTGATTTTAATGGTATTTGGTGCTTTAATAATTGGTATTATCATAGGGGTTATTTATGGATTTGGACGCTCGTTAGAGCTTAAGTTGAGAATACGCCTCCTAAAGAAAGATCTAGAAGCTCTTAAAAATCATAATACTCAATCAGAATAAAGGATTGTCAATTGAATATAACCGTTCTATGGCTACTAGTTACTCCATTATTTTTTGCATTTGGTTGGTTTGCAGGTCGTATCGACATGAAAACTGTAATCAAACAAGCGAAATCATTACCCAAACGCTTATTTGATAGTCTTGATGCTCTAATTGAGAGTAAGACTGGTGTTGCAAGTGATAATATTTGTGATATTATAGAACAAGAACCACAATTAACAGAGCTTCAACTAAGCCTTGGCAAACTTTATCGAAGCCGCGGTGAAAACGACTTAGCTATCAAATTACACAACAAGTTACTTAACTCCCAATATCTATTCTCTCATGACCAGAAAGACAATGTCCGTCTTGAGCTAGCGAAAGACTTCCAGCATGCTGGTTTAATCGATAGAGCTGAAACTCTACTCCTTAAACTAGTTAATAGCGAATTATACTCACATAAGGCTCAGGATTTATTACTTGACATCTACCAACAAGATAAAAACTGGAAAGATGCTATCGAAACTGCCAAACGACTAGCAACCTCTGATTATAGTTACCATACCGAAGTTGCTCAGTTTAACTGTGAGCTCTCACAAGAGGCACTTATTAAGTCTGATAATGACGAAGCGATGAAGTTTATCAACCATGCGTTAGAAATTAATCGTAAATGTGCAAGAGCTAACCTACTTTTAGGTGAGCTATATGCAAACACAGATGACCATGAAAACGCAATTAAAACATGGCAATTAATTGAAAAACAAAACCATCTCTATTTACCTATGGTGGTTGAAAAAATATTTGATTCATATGTCCGTTTAAATAAAACTAAAGAAGGCTTAACACTTATTCGTGGCTATGCTACTTTGTACCCCAAACTTAATTTCTCAGATTTCTTATATCAAAAACTACTTATGCTAGAGAACTCGGATGCAGCACTGGATTATTTACGTGATACGATCCGTAACCAACCCACCTCAAAAGTTGCTGCATTGATAATCGATAGTTATATAAATCGCTCTGAGCTTCGCCCTGAAATAAGACCTGATGCTGAAGTAATAAAAACAATCTTATTAAAATATAACGAACAACTTTCTAATTTCCGTTGCGGTAGGTGTAACTTTAAAACCAAAACATTCTTCTGGCAATGCCCTGCCTGTTATGAGTGGGAAAGCATTAACCCAAACAACTCAGAAGTATAGTTGATAAAAGCGTAGATTATGAATTTCTTTAATCTCTGTCTAGAGATAATTTTATCTAATAATGTAGAGTTCAAATGCGATGCTACAGTTAAGCTCTATAATCAAATAAGTAATAATTATTGTACTCTAAATTTTGATAAAACATTCGTCCATTCTATTCCAGAACCAGGACGACCTTGTAAACCAGAGTTAGTACATCCGCTTGAAGTCCCAAAGCGTGGAATAGGAACCACTATAGGTCATGCAGGATTATTTCATGCTCTAGCTCATATTGAGTTTAATGCGATAAATCTTGCACTTGATGCGTGTTATCGCTTTCAATCTATGCCTATTGAATACTATCAAAACTGGATGAGGGTTGCCAAAGATGAAGTTTATCACTTTAGCCTACTAAATGAACATCTAGCTACTCTTCAATATGCATATGGCGATTTTACGGCTCATACGGGGCTATGGGATATGGTATATAAGACTGAGTGTGATGTATTAGTCAGGATGGCATTAGTGCCTAGGGTTTTAGAAGCACGAGGAATTGACGCAGTCCCTGAGTTAAGAAAAAAAGTATTACATATAAAAGATACTAAAGGTGCAGAAATTTTAGAAATAATTCACCATGATGAGATTACCCATGTAAAATATGGAGATTTTTGGTTTAAATATCTTTGTGATAAAAGAAAGCTTGATTACACTGATACATTTTTTAGTCTTCTTGAAGAGTATGCAGCTCCAAAAATAAGAGGAGCCTTTAACCGTATTGGTAGACGTCAAGCTGGATTCTCAGATATTGAATTGGATAAATTATTATTAAGATAGGTAATTATGTTAAATACTAAAATGGTACTTCATAATATTAGCATAGTATTATGTAATACCTCACATAGTGGTAATATTGGCTCAGTTGCTCGTGCTATGAAGACTATGGGATTGTATAAACTTATTCTAGTAACACCAACCGCCAAAATTGATGATGAAGCTTATGCCCTATCTAGTAATGCACGAGATGTGGTAGAAAATGCTATTATTGTTGGTTCATTAGAGGAAGCATTACAAAATACCACCCTTGCCTATGCTCTAACCTCTAGACGTCGCGAATTTAACCATCATCTAAAAACCCCAAAAGAATCTACACATGAAATTATAACAACTGCGATGGCTAATGAAAAGGTTGCAATTATCTTTGGAAGTGAAAGAAGTGGGCTTACTATAGAACAAATAGAAAAATGTAACC
>CANEUJ010000024.1 GCA_947441745.1 Neisseriaceae bacterium
CAAGTTATGTAAAAAACTTGAAAAAGTAATAAAATTAAAATTAACCGCTAGAAGCATTAATTCAATAGACATTAATACAACAATAATATTTTTACGATTTAGAAATATCCCCATAACCGAAATAGCAAATAATACAGCAGACAATATTAAATAATGATTTATACCTATCATTTGCTATCTCCTTCATCTATTGTTAAACTCCTAGCAATTACTGGTTTCATGTTTACCATTTTTACACGACCTTTTGATTCTGTATTTACTTGCTGAGAAATATTTTGATATTTACCATTTTTATTAGTTTTACGAAGCGTTAGTGCTACTGCAACAACTAGCCCAAGCAATAAAACCATTGATGCTAACTCTACAGGATATGAATACTGTGTATACATCAACCAACCTAGTGCTACACCATTACTTACACTAGTATCAACTGGAGCTACACTACCTGTAATAACTATTGGTTTCGTAATCAATACTATTACCATTTCGGTTAAAATAACTACACCTAACAATAATGCCAACGGAAAGTTTTTCCAAAACCCACTTCTAATAGTCTCAGTATCAATATCAAGCATCATTACCACAAATAAGAACAATACCATTACTGCACCAACATATACCAAAATCAATGATAATGCTAAAAATTCTACATCTAACATTAACCATAAGCAACTGCTTGTTACAAAAGTTAATACCAAAAATAATACCGCATGTACTGGGTTTTTTGCTGTAATCACTCGTAATGCTGACAATATCAAAATTGTCGCAAATAAATAAAAAAATATACTAGTTACCATTATACCCCCACATATTACCGATATTTACGATCAAGTTCTCTGTTTTTAGCTATTATTGGCTCATATTTATCCCCAATTGCTAATAGCATTTCTTTAGTGTAGAATAAATCACCTTTTGTCTCACCATGATACTCATGAAGTGATGTCTCAACAATAGCATCAACTGGACATGCTTCTTCACAAAACCCACAAAAAATACATTTGGTCAAATCAATATCATAACGCGTTGTACGACGAGTTTTGTCCTCACGTTCTTGTACATCTATAGTAATAGCAAGAGCTGGACAAACAGCCTCACAAAGTTTACAACCAATACAACGTTCTTCACCATTAGGATAACGACGTAATGCATGAAGAGCTCTAAACCTAGGTGATAATGGAGTCTTTTCTTCTGGATAACGTAGGGTTATTTTCGGCGTAAATAACACCTTAAAAGTTAGCCCCATTCCTTTGAATAGCTCAGTTAGCAAATATGTTTTTAGAAATTTTTTAATCATTTAAGTTAATCCAATATGTTTTATATTATTGCCAGATACTTAGAGGTGAAACCATCCAAGCACCAAGTACAAAAATCCAAATTAAAGTAATCGGTAAGAACACCTTCCAACCCAAACGCATAATTTGGTCATAACGATAACGCGGGAATGTAGCACGATACCAAATAAAACCAAATAATAAAATACAAACTTTTAATAATAACCAAACAAAACTCTCATTACCTACAAAACCCCAAGATTTTGGCAATGGAGATAGCCAACCACCTAAGAACATTAGAGCAGCCATAGTAGATATAGTAATCATATTTACATATTCAGCTAGCATAAATAATGCAAATGAAGTTCCTGAATATTCTACAAAAAATCCAGCAACGATTTCTGACTCACCTTCACAAACATCAAATGGTGCACGATTAGTCTCTGCTACTCCAGATATTATATAAACCAAGAAAAATGGAAATAATGGTATCCAGTTCCAAGATAAAATACTACCGCCTAAGATACCACTTGATTGAGCTTTTACAATCTCACCAAGGTTAAGACTTCCTGAGACCATAAGTACACCAACTAGAGCGAAACCCATAGCTAATTCATAAGAAATCATCTGTGCTGTAGCTCGAACCCCACCTAAGAATGAATATTTAGAATTACCAGACCATCCTGCTAAAATTATCCCATAGATACCAAGAGATGAAATCGCTACTACAAATAAAAGACTAGCGTTTACATTAGCAAATACAGTTGTAGCATTAAATGGTATTACTGCCCAAACTAGCAATGCACAAGCAAGTATAATCAAAGGAGCAATATAAAATATTCCAGTACTAGTTTTTGTTGGAGTAAGTAGTTCTTTAAATACAAATTTCAATAAATCCGCAAAAGGCTGTAATAATCCTTTAGGACCAACACGATTAGCTCCAAGCCTAGCATGCATATAACCCAAGATTTTTCGTTCAGCAAAAGTAACATACGCAACAAATATAGTTAACGGAACTACTATAGCAATTACAAGAAGTAGCTTCCATAAAGCCCATCCTAAAGTATCACCCAGTAAATGCTGTAACGTCTGTGCTATACTATTCATGACTACTTATCCTTTTTTAATTTCAATAGCATCATAGCGACCCGCAAAACCTGATGTAGTTGTTGCTAGTAGTACCACTGTTTCTGGTAAATCATTATTTATAGCTAAATTAAATTCACTATCAGTACCATTTTGTGTTGCATATACGCTATCACTCAACCCTAATTTATCAACTAATTTTTGGTTAACTGAGAATACTGGTAATTTAGCACGATACGTCTCTTGCAATGAATGCGAACGTCTAGTAATACTATCAATATTATAAATACCTTGAATCCCAAAACGTACTAAGCCATCAAGGGTAGGTTTATTAATTATAATAGTTTCTGCTACTTCATTACTTAGTAATTTCGTAGTATCATCTAGATTCGTTAATTCAGATCTTACCTCTTCGATATTATTATAATCAAAGCCACTAACCCCCAATTGATTAGCAAGAACTCTAATTACTTTCCAAGCAGGTTTAGCATCATCTAATGGCTTAGTTACCCCATTAAATTTCTGCCAAGTGCCATACATATTTACATAAGAACCAGCGGTTTCGGTAAATGGTGTAATTGGAAGAATTACATCCGCATAGTCCTTCATTTTCTCATTGATATACGCTGACATTACTATTACTGACTGACTATTTTTAAGAGCTTTTAATGCTAAATCAGCATTATAAACATCTTGTTCAAGTTCCGTATTTAGTAATACATAAGCTTTAACTTCTGAATTGAACATTTGAGTGATATTAAGCCCTGTTTCAACACTCTCACCAAATACTCCATGTGTTGGTACAAAACCAACCAAACCAGCTCCAACCTCATTGCTACGTCCTGATAGCACACCTAATTTACCTTCTAGATGTTTAGCCAAATGATTAGCTAAAATTAGTATTTCAGAATAATTTGGTAATGATTTAGCTACTTCACCAAGAACAATATAGCAACCTTTTAGACTATTTGCAACAGATGATGCTTCATCACTTATTTCAACATTACTTAAATCTAAATCATTACAACCAATAGCTTTTAGCACTTGAGCTAAAAAATATCCTATTTCACGTGGATCACGTATTATTTGATTTTCTACTTTACATAACAAATCTTCGTTTATTACATTTAGATAACTAAGTTTAGCACCTTGTTTAACTGCTGTTCTAATTCTATGTGCCAGAAGTGGTTGCTCTTCACGAAGTACGCTACCAACTACAAATATTGATTTTGAAGAAGCTAGTTCTTCCATATTGCTACCAAAATATTTGGTACCCATTTCTTTACCATCCAAGCTAAAATCACTTTGAGATAATCTTGAATCAATATTATTTACACCAAGATCACGCATTAATTTTTGTAATAAGAATAGCTCTTCAGTAGTTGAGCTAGGACTAGCTATAGCTCCAACTGCCACTGTTCCATGGTCATTAATAACCCCCTTAAGTGATTTACTACAATAATTAACTGCAACTTCCCAATCAACTTTAATCCATTTACCATCTTGTTTGATCATTGGTTCTGTGATACGCTCTTCATGATATAAACCTTCATAGCTAAAGCGATCACGATCAGATAACCAACATTCATTCACATTTTCATTTTCAAGAGGCAATACACGAACGACTTTATGGTATTTATCTACTTGTGCAATTATATTACTTCCTAACCCATCATGAGGTGCTATTGATTTACGGCGAGATAATTCCCAGCTTCTATATTGATGACGAAATGGCTTACTAGTAAGAGCCCCAACAGGACAAATATCAATAATATTACCTGATAGTTCACTATTTACAGTTTTACCAATAAATGGCATTACTTCTACATGATTATTACGATAGCTCATCCCAAGCTCTTGATACCCAGCAATTTCATCAGTAAATCTAACACAGCGTGAGCAATGGATACAACGAGTCATCTCAGTAGTTACTAGAGACCCTAATTCTTTATTGGTAACTGAGCGTTTTTCTTCTTCAAACCTTGTACCAGAACGACCATAACCAACAGCTAAATCTTGTAATTGACACTCACCACCTTGGTCACAAATTGGGCAATCAAGCGGGTGATTAATTAATAAAAATTCCATAACGCCATTTTGGGCTTCAATAGCCATTTTTGAGGCAGTATGGATTTTCATACCTTCAGTAATTGGTGTTGCACATGCTGGCAATGGCTTAGGAGCTTTTTCTACTTCTACTAAACACATGCGACAATTAGCAGCAATTGATAGTTTTTTATGGTAGCAAAAATGAGGTATATATTTACCCTCTTTAAGAGCAACCTCTAAAATCGTAGAGCCAGGTGCGGCATCTACTTTTTTACCATCTAATTCTAATTCCATATCACTCTTTCAATTTTAAGTTTTTTATATAATTTCTTAACACCAGCGATGTTCTACAAGGCATTTCTTATGTTTGATATGATATTCAAACTCTTCTCTAAAATGCTTAGTAAAGCTTCTAACTGGAAATACTGCAGCATCTGCAAGAGCACAAATTGTACGCCCTGCCATTTGGTTTCCAATACTGTCTAATAACTCTAAATCGCCAGCACGTCCTTCACCATGTTCGATACGATGGATGATTTCATAAAGCCACCCAGTTCCTTCACGACATGGCGTACATTGGCCACAAGATTCTTCATGATAAAAATAAGCCAAACGCTCTAATGCTTTTACCATACAAACATCTTCGTTCATAACAATAACCGCACCAGAACCAAGCATAGAACCTGCTTTTGCGATTGAATCATAGTCTAAATTACAATCCATCATAATACCAGCTGGTAATACAGGTGCTGAAGAACCACCAGGGATAACTGCTTTCATTTGTTTACCGTCACGCATCCCACCAGCCATTTCAAGCAACTTACTAAATGGAGTACCTAATGGAACTTCATAATTCCCAGGACGAGTTACATGTCCTGAAATCGAAAATAATTTGGTTCCGCCATTGTTTGGAAGACCTTTTTCCTGAAAAGCCGCCCCACCATCATTGATAATAAACGGAACTGAAGCTAATGTTTCAGTATTATTAATTGTAGTTGGACGACCATAAAGCCCGAAACTTGCTGGAAAAGGTGGTTTAAAACGTGGTTGACCTTTTTTTCCTTCTAAAGAATCAAGAAGTGCAGTTTCTTCACCACAAATATATGCCCCATAGCCATGATGAGCATGTAACTCAAAATCAAAACCAGTATTTAAAATATTTTTTCCTAAAAAACCCGCTTTTCTTGCTTCTTCAAGTGCTTCTTCAAAGCGTTCATATACTTCAAAAATTTCTCCATGTATATAGTTATATCCAACTGCAGCACCAATAGCATAACCTGCAATAATCATCCCCTCAATTAGCGAATGAGGATTATATTTCATAATATCTAAATCTTTAAAGGTTCCAGGTTCACCCTCATCACTGTTACAAACTATATATTTATCACCAGCTAATGCTCGTGGCATAAAGCTCCATTTAAGACCCGTAGGGAATCCAGCTCCACCACGACCGCGAAGACCAGAGCCTTTAACTTCAGCGATAACATCTTCTTGAGATGTTTTATTATTTAGTATTTTGGTGAGAGCATTATAGCCACCACGTTTTTTGTAGCTTTCTAAAGTCCAACAATCAGGAATACTCGTATCTAGATTAGCAAAAATAACTCCACTTTGATAAATTGCCATTATTGTAGCTCCGCTAATTTTTTATCAATTGCTTCAGGAGTCATATGGCTACACATTTTATGATTATTAACAATAATAACTGGAGCATCCCCACAAGCACCCATACATTCAGCCTCAACTAAGGTATATTTACCATCAGTAGAAGTCTCTCCAAAGCCAATACCTAATTTTTTCTTAAGATAATCAGCAGAATCCACGCCACCTGATAATGCACAAGGTAGATTGGTACAAACCATAAGTTTATATTTACCAACTGGTTTTGTATTATACATACCATAAAAAGTAGCCACTTCAAGCACTTGAACTGGAGGAATACGTAAATAATCTGCAACGTATTCGATTATCTCAGTAGACAACCAACCTTTTTCTTCTTGAGCTATTCTAAGAGCTGACATAGAAGCACTTCTACGTTCAGTTGCTGGATATTTAGCTAATTCCCGATCAATTTTCTTTAAAGATTCTATTGATAACATTATCTATCTACCTCGCCAAATACGATATCTTGAGTTCCAAGAACAGCCACGACGTCGGCAATCATATGCCCACGAGTCATCTCATCTAAACTTGCCAAATGAGCAAATCCTGGAGCTTTAATTTTCATACGATATGGCTTATTACCACCATCACTAATCAAATAAATCCCAAACTCACCTTTGGGATGCTCAACCGCTTGATAAACTTCACCTTGAGGGATATGCATACCTTCAGTAAATAGTTTGAAATGATGAATCATCTCTTCCATACCATATTTCATCTTCTCACGACTAGGAGGAGCTACTTTATGGTCTTCAACTATCACTGGGCCTTCATTAGCCTTTAACCATTTAACACATTGCTTGATAATCTTATTAGATTCACGCATCTCATTTATACGGCATAAATAACGATCATAACAATCCCCAGCCTTACCCACTGGAATATCAAAATCTAATTCATTATAAACTGAGTATGGTTGCTTACGGCGTAAATCCCATTCTACACCAGAAGCTCTTAACATAACCCCAGTAAAACCAAGATTAAGAGCACGTTTGGCTGTTACAACACCAATATTTATATTTCTTTGCTTCCAGATACGATTGTCTGTCAATAGCGTCTCATACTCATCAACTCTACCATCAAATTTATTGGCAAAATCTTCTATAAAATCTAACATCGTTCCTTGGCGATTAGCATTCACTCGCTCTAATTGCTTTTTGGTTTTAACTTTTGATTCGGTGTATTGAGGCATACTACCTGGAAGGTCACGATATACTCCACCTGGTCTGAAATATGCCGCATGCATACGAGCACCAGATACAGCTTCATAACAATCCATAAGATCTTCACGTTCACGAAATGCATATAAAAATACTGCCATCGCACCAACATCAAGGGCATGAGCACCGATATTCATAAGATGATTTAGAATCCGAGTAATTTCAGAAAATAAAACTCGTATATACTCCGCCCTAACTGGCACCTTGATATCGAGCATTTTTTCGATAGCCATGACATATGCATGCTCATTACACATCATAGATACGTAATCTAGCCTATCAAGATATGGCAATGTTTGTAGAAAAGTTCTAGTTTCAGCTAGTTTTTCGGTACCGCGATGAAGTAAGCCGATATGTGGATCAGCTCTTTGCACCACTTCACCATCAAGCTCTAATACTAAGCGTAATACACCATGGGCTGATGGATGCTGTGGCCCAAAATTTAAGGTGTAGTTTTTAATTTCTGCCATAATTGTCCTCACGAATAATACGAGGCGTAACTTCACGCGGCTCAATAGTTACTGGTTGATAAATAACTCGTTTTTGTTCTTCATCATAACGCATTTCCATATAACCTGAGATAGGAAAATCTTTTCTAAATGGATGCCCAATAAAACCATAATCTGTCAATATTCTACGTAAATCAGGATGACCTTCAAATATAATACCAAAAAAATCAAATGCTTCACGCTCAAACCAGTTAAGTCCAGCCCATACAGAAGCCATTGATGTAACTACTGGAAAATCATCATTTTCGGCAAAAGTTTTTACTCTTAAACGCCAATTATGCGTGTATGATAGTAAGTGATACACTACAGCAAAACGTTTACCTTCATAGTCATTATGATAAGTTAAGTAGTCAACCCCACATAAATCAACACACTGTTCAAAACTAGTTGTTTTGTCATCACGAAGTTTTAGCATAATTTCTTCAAGATCACTAGGTGCAACGATAATAGTTAATTCGCCATACGCTATATTGCTACTTATTATTTTACTAGAAAGTAAATTTTCTACCGCTTGTTGTAAAACTTGCATCATGCCGTCTTTCTTGCAATAGTTGAATCACGTTTGATCTTATTTTGAAGCTGAATGATACTATACATTAGTGCTTCAGCAGTTGGTGGACATCCTGGTACATATATATCAACAGGTACAATTCGATCACATCCACGAACAACAGAATATGAATAATGATAATAACCACCACCATTAGCACAAGACCCCATAGAGATAACCCATCTAGGCTCAGGCATTTGATCATACACTTTACGAAGAGCTGGTGCCATCTTATTACAAAGAGTTCCAGCAACAATCATCACATCCGACTGACGCGGAGAGGGACGAAATACCGCACCAAAGCGAT
This sequence comes from Neisseriaceae bacterium, assembly GCA_947441745.1. GTDB lineage: Bacteria > Pseudomonadota > Gammaproteobacteria > Burkholderiales > UBA11063 > Aquella. The sequence goes on from CANEUJ010000024.1 coordinate 8,655, forward strand.
CCAAATCATAACGTGCAGCACCAACGTGCATCATCTCAACAGCACAACAAGCCAAACCAAAAGTCATAGGCCATAATGAGCCAGTTCTTGCCCAATTAATAATTTTATCGGCAGTTGTAGTTACAAAGCCTTCTTTAAGAACGCCCTCTATTCCCATTCCAGAGCTCCCTTTTTCCAAACGTATGCAAATCCAGCAATCAAAACTGCTAAGAATATTGACATCACGACAAAACCATACATTCCAAGACTCTTAAATACTAAAGCCCATGGAAACAAAAATGCAATTTCAAGATCAAATAGTATAAACAAAATGGCAATTAAGTAATAACGCACATCAAATTTCATTCGTGCGTCTTCAAAGGCTTCAAAGCCACATTCATATGGAGAATTTTTTTGCGGATCTGGACGATGAGCACCGATAGCACGACCAGCCAGCAAAAGCAAACCACCCATTATAAGACCGAGTATTATGAAGAATATTATCGGAAAATACTGACTTGATACCATTTATGCATTGCCTTTAAAAAACTCTTGGTGCCGTCAGTGGGACTCGAACCCACACAACCTTAAGGTCACCACCCCCTCAAGATGGCGTGTCTACCAGTTCCACCATGACGGCTAAAGAAAATTAGCCTGGAATCTGATTCTTTGTATCTTTGGTAGGCTGAGAAGATACTGGAGCACTAGATGCAACAGGTGCACTTGATAACACCTTACCATTCACTCCAGCCATTACACCAGCGTCTCCAACTTTACCGCTATTGTAAAGAAGCACTAATGCAAAAGTTGTTACAAAGAACACTACGGCAAAAACTGCTGTAGTACGACTTAAAAAGCTGGATGAGCCACTAGCTCCAAATAAAGACCCAGAACCGCCTCCAGAACCAAAAGTAGCACCAGCATCAGCACCTTTACCATGTTGTAACAATACAAGAACGATTATTGAGAATGCTGAAATAACCTGAACTACCCATACTAAAATTTTTATAATTTCCATTTTTATATACTTAAAAAATTAATAAGTGCAAATTGAAATAAAATCATCTGGTTTTAATGATGCACCACCAACTAAAACCCCATCAACTTCTGGTAAATTTAATATCTCATAAGCATTAACCCCTGAAACACTACCACCATACAATGCCGTTATTTTAGCATGTGGCAAATAATTTTGCACAAATGCCTTAATTAATTTTAATACTTCACATATCTGTTCACCATTTGGTACAACTCCAGTACCGATTGCCCAAATTGGCTCATAAGCAATTACCAGCTTATCAAACGAAGACTTTACCTGTAATAAAATCCTCAATTGATTATCTAAAAAATTTATGTATTTGCCATTTTCTCTAATACTTTTAGATTCTCCAATACAAAAAACAGGAGTGATTTTCTCATTTAAGGCATTATCTATCTTATTTACTAAAGAATCCTCGGTTTCATTTAAATATGCTCTTCGTTCAGAGTGGCCAATTATAAGATATTTTGTTCCTAATTCTTTTAGCATTGTAGCACTTATTTCACCAGTATATGCACCGTAGTTTATAAATTCACTAACATCTTGTGCAGCTAAACTAAATTTAGCACCTAATTTATTTTTGATTTGGGAAGCAATATAGAGATAAATATTTGGTAGTGCGAGTATTACTGATGGATTATTTGTATAAATGCATTTTGCATAAATAGACACATCACGTTCTATTTGCTCTACACTTCCATTCATCTTCCAGTTTGCTATAATTAATTTTGACATTTCGAATCTTTTTGGATAATTTTAATGTGAGATATTTTATCATATTAGTTATGCTATAATTACGTTTAATTAAATTTTATTTTAGGCATCTATGCAAAACAATATATTATTTGAAATGTTTCCCTTAATTGCATTTTTTGCAGTTTATTATTTCACCAAAAACTTATTCTTAGCAACAGGAGTTTGTATAGTTGCTAGTTGGATACAGCTTTTGTCATATAGGATTAAATATAAATTCATCAGTAAAAACACTTGGATTAGTACAATCCTAATCACTGTTTTTGGTGGTTTAACTATTTTTCTCCATAATAAAACTTTTGTGATGCTAAAACCAACGGTATTAATGTGGATTATTGGTACTTCACTAATAGTTGGGCAAATTGCGGGTAAAAACGGTATCAAATTAATGCTTAGCAAAGAAATCAATTTGCCAAATAGTGTATGGAATAAACTAAATCTTGCCTGGGGTTTATTTTTTATCTTGATGGGTATTGTAAATTTATTTGTAGCGTTTAATTTTTCTGAATACGTATGGGTACAATTCAAAGTATTTGGTACTTTTAGCTGTAGTATAATTTTTATGATTATTAGCGTAGCGATAATTATGATAGCTAAGAAAAAACAATGAAACATATTGCAAAAAAAAGATTTGGTCAAAACTTCCTTAATGATGATTATATAATAAATCAAATCATTGGAATAATATCACCAAAGCCTTATGATTTCTTAATTGAAATTGGCCCTGGACTCGCCGCCTTGACAAAGCCACTCTTGGATAAATTACCCAAACTTCATGTGATTGAACTGGATCGTGATATTATTAGTTTTTTAAAATCCAACTTTTCTGACAATTTAGTTATACATGAGGGTGATGCACTCAAATTTGACTATAAATTTAATGGTGAAGCTATTCGAGTGGTTGGTAATTTACCTTATAATATTTCAACTCCGTTATTATTTCATTTGGCATTATATCCAAACATAATCGATATGCATTTCATGCTTCAAAAAGAGGTAGTAGATCGCATATGTGCCAGTCCTGGGAATGCTGATTATGGACGTTTAAGTATTATGCTTCAATACAAATTTGACTGTCATAAGATGCTTGATGTTGGTAGCGAATGTTTTACTCCAGCACCTAAGGTGGAATCAGCTATTGTAAGACTAAAGCCAAAGTCGCGTGAAATGTGGCAACATATAGATGAGAAAAAGCTCAACCATATTGTAACTGCAGCTTTTAGTAAACGTCGTAAAACAATCAGAAATAGTCTAAACAATATCATTAGCTTAGAAGTATTAGAGTGCTTAGGGATAGATAGCACTTCTCGGGCAGAAAACTTAAGTGTTAGTGATTATCTCAAACTTGCAACAATAGAATAGTTTCATATATGCTAGAAAAATATCCAACTCTTAGTTATGCACTAGATAATTCAAGATTTCAAGATATTGACACTCAAATTAATACCGATATAAATAACGGATTTCCAGGAGCTGGGTTAATTATAGTTAAAGATAATAAGATTATCAAACAAACAGTTTATGGTTACAGCCACAAATATGATGATAATGGTATACTCAACCACACTTTTGATACTATGCAAATGGATACTATGTTTGATCTAGCATCAAACACCAAAATGTATGCTACAGTTTATGCTACTATGCATTTACTGAGTCTAGGTAAGATTGACTTAATGTATACAATTGATAATTATTTACCACAATTTAAAAATCATTCTCAAATCCCCAAAGTTATAAACTTATTACGTCATGATGCAGGTTATCCACCTGATATAGATGTATACAAATACGGAGCTATTGATAAATACCCACAAATCCGCGATATCATTGCTAACATAAAACCTGAGAGACCAATTGGAGGCACTCCAATATATAGTGATATTGATTTTATCTTGCTAGGAATGATAATTGAAGCTATAATAAAAGAACCTCTTGATGCCTACGTTGAGACTAATATCTATAAGTCACTTGGGCTAAGTCATACATTATATAATCCATTATCCAAAGGCTTCAACAAATCAGATTTTGCAGCAACTGAGGTACATGGTAATACTCGTGGTGGTAGTGTATTGTTTACTGGTATTAGAACCACTCCAATTTGTGGTGAAGTTCATGATGAAAAAACCTATTATGGGCTTGGTGGTGTTGCTGGACACGCTGGTTTATTTTCAAATTTACATAATATGGCGGTACTTACCCAGATTATGCTAAACAATGGTGGATATGGCAATCATCAATTTTGGAGACCAGAAATTCAAAAACTATTTACTACGCCAAATCAACTAGATAGCTCTTTTGGGCTGGGGTGGAGGCGTTATGGTGATAAAACGCAGTGGTTCACAAAATATGCTAGTAGTCAAGCAATCGGACATAGTGGCTGGACTGGCACTGTTACGATAATTGACCCAGCATATAATTTAGCAATAATTTTACTTACCAATAAAAAACATTCTGAATATATAGACGGGGCTTTTGTTGGTGATAGTTTTGCAACTGGCAAGTATGCCACTATAATCGAATTAATTTATAAGAATTTGGTAGTTTAGTATTTTGAAAGATACATTATAAATAGTGTGTTTATTGGGCAACCTGCGATCCAAAAATATGAAAGAAAATGAAATACATTCCCGCCTCATGGTAAAATATGGTTTATTTAAAAATTAACGGCAAAGTATCTTGCCATAGGAAATATAGCATATATGATAGCAGATAACACTCAAGGTGTAAAACACCGTGACGCGGCAAAAACCTCTAGAATACCCATAAAAATCGTACCAGTTACTGAAACGCTTAAGAAACCTGACTGGATACGGGTCAAAATACCAACTAGTGAAAAATTTAAAGAAGTCAAAAATTTACTTCGTGAGCACAAACTTCATACAGTGTGTGAGGAAGCTAGCTGTCCCAATATCGGCGAATGCTTCAGTAAAGGTACGGCTACTTTTATGATTATGGGTGATATATGTACCCGTCGTTGTCCGTTTTGTGATGTTGGACACGGTCGCCCCAACCCATTAAACCCTGATGAACCCAAAGAGATCGCGAGATCAGTTAAGATTCTAAATCTAAAATATGTAGTTATAACAAGTGTAGATAGGGATGACTTAAGAGATGGTGGTGCTGGTCATTTTGTAGAATGTATAAAAGAAATACGTGCTACTAGTCCTGATTGTCGTATTGAAATTTTAGTACCAGATTTTAGAGGTCGACTTGATAAAGCTCTAGCGATTCTAAAAGATAATCCACCAGATGTATTAAACCACAATCTAGAAACCGCCCCTAGACTTTATAAACAAAATCGTCCAGGGTCTGATTATCAACATTCACTTAACCTGTTAAAGCAATTTAAAGAAATGTGTCCTAACGTACCAACCAAATCAGGAATTATGGTTGGTCTTGGCGAAACTGATGATGAAGTAAAAGAAATTTTACAAGATATGCGATTCCATAATATCGATATGTTGACTCTTGGACAATATTTGCAACCATCACAACATCATGCACCAGTTACTCGTTATATGCACCCCGACACCTTTAAAGAAATGGAAAGTTTTGCATATTCTATTGGGTTTAAACATGCAGCAGTAGGGGCTTTAGTTCGTTCAAGCTATCACGCTGATGAACAAGCTCACCAAGTGGTAGCAGGTTAATATGGAACAAAACATACCACAAAACCTGCATCAAGTAACTATCGAGGGTATTGACTTAGACGGCAAAGGAATTGCTAGAATAGATGGCAAAACTATTTTTGTCGATGGGGTTTTACCAACAGAAATTGTGAATATTGAAATTTACAAAAGACGAGACAAATTCGACAAAGCTCGGGCTCTTGAGATAATTACCAAAAGCACTGAAAGAGTTGAACCACTATGCCCTAATTTTGGTGTTTGTGGTGGATGTTCAATCCAACATATCGATATCGATGCTCAAGTTAAATACAAACAACAAGTATTAATTGACAATCTAAAACATATTGGCAAAGTTAGTACTAATGAAGTTCTCCCTGCTATAAATTCAACTTCTTGGGGGTATCGTCATCGAGCAAGAATGTCTAGTCGCTATGTCGCCAAAAAAGGTGGGGTATTGGTTGGGTTTCATGAAAAAGGCTCATCATTTGTTGCTAATATGTCTGAATGTAAGATATTACCACAAAATGTATCTGACTTAATACCAGAACTACGTGTATTAGTAGATAAACTATCAATTAAAGATAGAGTACCTCAAATTGAAGTTGCAGTTGGAGACAAAGTAACTGCTTTAGTATTTAGGATCATGGATCCACTTAACTCAGCTGATGAAATATTACTTAAAGAGTTTGCTGATATTCACCATAATATACCAGTACAAATATGGCTACAACCCAAAGGCCCTGATACTTGTTATCCATTTTATCCACTAGATGTGGCTAGACTAAGTTATAGTATAACTAAATTTAACCTTGAAATGCCGTATTATCCAAGCGAGTTTACTCAAGTTAATCCACATATGAATAATAAAATGATAGAACTAGCTATTACGTTATTAGATCCACAGAAAAATGAAATAATAGCTGATTTATTTTGTGGAATTGGTAATTTTACTCTACCTATTGCTAACTACGCTAATAGTGTAGTTGGGATTGAAGGTAGTAGCCAATTAGTTAAAAGAGCAATGGACAATGCTATTCATAATCAATTAGATCATAAAGTAAGTTACTTAGTTAGTAATTTATTTAAAGTAGATGAAAACTCTCTAAAAGAACTGGGCAAATTTGATAAATGGTTAATTGACCCACCGCGGGATGGAGCATATGAGCTGATAAAAGCAATTACCCCTGAGATAGCACCAAGTAAAATAGTATACGTATCATGTAATCCAGCAACACTAGCACGAGATGCTGATATATTGGTCAATACACATGGTTATACACTTTCAAAGGCTGGAGTTATGAATATGTTTCCGCATACCTCACATATCGAATCAATCGCCGTCTTCGACCGCTAGGACTACATCGAGACTAAATTTGTCATAGAGAGACATGGATTCCAAACTCGTGACGATACAGCATTGTGTTTAGGTTTGGAATTACTTTGGAGAGCGATACAGTTAATTCGTCCTCGAAGTAGTTTTATCGTCATTCTAAACACAAACTCTTTGCTGTTTCGTAATGAGTTTGGGATCCATGCCCTAACAGTATATTTAGAGCAAGAGCATGGATCCTCGATTCACACTCAAACAGCAGAATTCGTAAGTCGAGGATGACAACCAAAAAACGTCATCCCAAACAGGAACTTTTTGCTGTTTCGTAATGAGTTTGGGATCCATGCCCTAACAGCATATTTAGTGCAAGAGCATGGATCCTCGATTCATACTCAAACAGCAGAATTCGTAAGTCGAGGATGACAACCAAAAAACGTCATCCCAAACACGAACTTTTTGCTGTTTCGTAATGAGTTTGGGATCCATGCCCTAACAGC
>CANEUJ010000025.1 GCA_947441745.1 Neisseriaceae bacterium
GTAGTAAAGTGTATACCATTAAATAATGGTTTATTCAACTTAGGGTCTACTTTATTAAGCTTTCTCATAACATCCCCTAAAGAGATAATATTTAAATCAATTTTACCATTATATTTCGGCGTTGTAAATCCAGCCAAATTAAACCTTAATGTACCCTTTAGAGCTTTTGAGAAATCAAATTCAGCATCTTGAATATCTATTATTTCTTTGTCAGTATTAATACTAATTATCCCATCATATTTTGTGGTGATAATTAGATCAAAATTATCTGCCTTATAATGGTTGCTTCCCTTTAAATCATTGTAAGAGATTGTTGAGTTAGTAATAGCAAATTTACTTAATTGCAAATTAAGTGGAGACGGCTCACTTGATTCGTTAGTGCCTAAATTTTGAGTGGTATTTGTTTTGAACGTCCAGTTGTTTAGTGAGCCGTTTTTAATTAAGTCTAAATTTAGCCCATCTAAGGTTATGCTATTAATGATTACTGAATGGTGAATTAATGGTAATAATTGTACCGAAATATCTGCATAATTTAATGAAACAAGATTTGAAGTTGCAAAATCACTTGGATTTGATAAGCTAACTTTTTCAATACGTAATCCGATATTAGGCCAAATTTTCCAGGTAATATCGCCATCTAAACTAAGCTTACGTCCTGTATTATCAGCAACAGCTTTAACGATTATTGGTTTATATGAGTTAGGATCAACCAAAGTTACAAGTGCTACTAATCCTAGAGCTATAGTAACAATTAATATCAAAAAAGTTAAAGCTATAATTTTTACAAACTTATTCATATTGGTTTTTCTTTAAAATTAAATTAATACCTATATTATAACAAATTATAGCAGTATTCTATTAATATAAGTTATAATCTCAGACTAAATTACATTAATTTATGATAAGGAAGTAAAAATGACAGCAAATCAACATAATGCTAATATAGTTAAAGCAGTTTTAAATACTAATCATGGTTCGATTGAACTTGAATTAAATGCCGAAAAAGCACCTATTACTGTTGCGAATTTTGTAGAATATATAAAATCAGGTCATTATAATGGAACAATTTTTCATAGAGTAATTGATGGGTTTATGATTCAAGGTGGTGGATTTGATAAAAATATGCAACAAAAGTCTACCAGATCCGAAATCAAAAATGAAGCTAACAATGGTCTAAAAAATGATCAATATACAATTGCAATGGCAAGAACACAGGCTCCACACTCAGCTTCAGCTCAGTTTTTTATTAATTTGAAAAATAATGGTTTTCTGAACTTTACTTCGGAAGATATGCATGGGTGGGGCTATGCCGTGTTTGGACGCGTAACTAATGGTAGCGATGTGGTTGAAAAAATCAAACAAGTAAAAACAGGTCGCTCTGGGATGCATGATGATGTGCCTACAGAATCTATTGTTATTGAATCAGCAACTATTATAGAATAAAAGGGTAGATATGTGCGGGATTATTGCAGTACCAAGCAAGTACAAAGAATACGCAAACGAAATTGAATATCGTGGACCTGATGCTACAAAAGAATTACTTATAAATGATTATACGTTTATCTTTCATCGTCTAGCGATTATGGATACCTCACATTCTGGAGATCAACCTTTTGAGAGTGATAGTTTTGTTGTAATGTGTAATGGTGAAATTTTTAATTACAAAGAACTTCGTCAAAAGTATAGCTATAATTATACCTCACATTCGGATTGTGAAGTATTGTTGCCACTTCTTAAAGCTCACAGTATTTGTGAAATATCAGATATTCTTGATGGGGAGTTTGCTTTTGTAGCTTATGATAAAAGAAATAATTATCTTATAGCCGCACGTGATCCCATGGGGATTCGCCCTTTATTTTATGGTTATAGTGTAAATGGTATGATTTGTTTTGCTTCTGAAATGAAAGCCTTGCTTAAGATTTGTGCGAAGGTTTATCCTTTTCCACCAGGGTATTATTATGATGGTAAAGATTTTGTCCCATATTTGAAGTTATATGAGATAGCTGAAGCTAAATATAGCCATATGGATGACATTTTAAAAAATATAAAAAATTTATTGGTGTCTGCCGTGGTAAAGCGTCTTGATGCAGATGTACCTATTGGATATTTACTAAGTGGTGGGCTTGATTCAAGTTTGGTTTGTGCTATAGCCGCAAGGCATCTTAAAAAACCTATCGATACTTTTGCAATTGGATTAAACCATGATCCAATTGACTTAAAATATGCTAAACAAATGGCTGATTATTTAGGTACTAATCATACTGAAGTTGTTTTTACCAAAGATGATATAGTTAAAGTCTTAAAGCATATTGTTTGGGTAACTGAGACGTGGGATGTAACTACAATTCGTGCAAGCACGCCGATGTTTTTACTGTGCAAGTATATTAGAAATAATACTAAGGTTCGCGTGGTTTTAAGTGGTGAGATTAGTGATGAGTTATTTGGTTATAAATATACTGATTTTGCTCCAGATAGTACTGCATTTCAAACTGAATCTCAGAAGCGCATTAAAGAGCTCTATATGTATGACGTATTAAGAGCTGATAGATGTATTAGTAGTAATAGTCTAGAAGCACGTGTTCCGTTCTCAGATAAAGATTTTATTAGTTATGTAATGAGTATTGATTCAGAGCTCAAACTAAATAAATACAATATGGGTAAATATCTATTACGTAAAGCTTTTGATAACGAAGGCTATCTTCCACCAGAGATTTTATGGCGTGATAAGGCTGCATTTTCTGATGCAGTTGGGCATGGTTTGGTTGATTGTTTAATTGAGCTAGCTAATGAAAGATATACTGATGAAGAGTTTGCCAAAAAAGTTAAAGCCTATAAAGTAAATGCACCACTTACTAAAGAAGCCCTAATGTATCGTGAGATTTTTGATGAGTATTACCCCAGGCAAGATCATGTGATTGCAGGGTACTGGCTTCCTAATGCCGAATGGCCAAATTGTAATCTAACTGATCCAAGTGCTAGATATTTACCTAATTATGGTGCCAGTGGTACTTGATTAAATTCTTTTAGTGCAACTAAAAATAAATAATTAAACCCGCTTAGATGATCAAAGTCAAAAGCGGGTAAGGCATTTACCAGGTTTTCTTGCACCAAGCTATTATCAACTCTTATAGAAGCAAGGTTTTTTGATCCTTTGTCAAGCATTGAGTTATAGGCTAATATGGTATTGTAACTACTTACAACTGAGTCATGTTCTAGATAAATTAATGCTGTTGGAAGCTCTGAGTGCCAAGAGTCAATATTTGCAGAATATAATAATCGTACAAAACTCTCATTATTCAAAATATCCTTATTAATTAATGGCATAACACCATTGAATTGGGTACTAAACATTTGCCCATTATAGGTTTTATGGGATGCGGCATTACTTATCTTATTTACAATTAATGTATCATCAGATTCATAGCTTAGTGCTTCAAATAAATTTAGGTGCTTATCATCAAATTTACATTCATGACTATATTGAAGTGAACACTGCATATTAAAAAAATCAGGATTAAATACCTTATAGTAATTAGCCTTTTCATTGTAATAAGCAAATGAGGTGAGAGTGTTAGCTAGTAATGCCGGTTTTAGGGTTGAACTCATAATCACGCTTTGCACATTAAAATTCGATTTAGTAAATAAACCAACATCACTAAATAAATAACTAAAAGTTATATTTGATATACTATATGCTCCAGAAATTGGTGCGACCATTTTTAAGTTAAATGAGGTGTGATTTAGGGTTTCATAAAACTCTTTTTGTTCTTGGTATAAACGAGAAAACCATAGTGCATAAGCACCTCCCTCTGAATAACCTGTTACAAATAATGGTATTTTATTTGATTGATATTTAGGTAAAAAAGAAGATATTGCATTTAACATTGATAGTCCATCATTAGCATTGACCTCAGGATATAATATATATGGATGAAAGGTGTTTTTATCATAACCCATACCGATATAGTCAGGTGCAACAACAATATAGCCATTAGCCACAAAAATTGCAGCTATTGCAATGTCTATCGCACCATTAGGTGCATAAGACGGTACACTAGTTTTACTAAAGAATGTCGGGTGGAAAAATAGAATTACGCCTTTAGGGTTGTGGGTATCAGGCATAAAAACTGCACCTGATACAGTTCGTGATTCATTATTTTGTCCAGTTGCTGTATATAATATACGGTATAGCGATACTTTTTTTATATCTAAAAAATTATTTATAATAGGTTTATTGTCTAGGTCAAAATTACCAAAAATAGGGTTATTTTTTATATTATTTATATTTGTACTACAGTTATTAAGACCAGCACAAAAATTATTACGATATTTAAGCTCTAGTTCGGTAGTAGAGTATGTGTGAATTAGTTGAGTAGCAATTAAATTATTATTGTAGTATGGGTGATATTGGTATGTATTAGTGGGGGTTGCAGTTAATATTGGTGATAAAGAACTACAACCACTTAAGATAAATAATAAAACAAATAGAAATCGCATTACTAATTAGTAGGTGCAAGATCTTTCGCGGTCATGGAGCCACTAAATGGGCCACCTGGTAAACCAAATTGGAATACTGATAAATGTTCGGTATCAATCATCAGTCTACGGTGTTCCCCAATATGGCGTTTAGCGTATGCAGTATCAAACTCTGATTTGTAAGTTGCATTAGTACCAAGCATGGTTTTTATATCTGGAGTTTTATCACTCCATTTAAAACCATAAACCTTATTATTTTTGTTTACTAAAACAGTATCTACTCCATTTGCTTTATTGATAGTATACTCGGTATGATAAGTTTTTGTGGCACTTAATACCATCAAGGTATTGGGGGTAGAGACGGTTTTTATGGTATTATTATTTACCGTATCACCAAGAGATAAGCCAAATGCATTACTTGCCAATAAAATCATTAAAATTATAATTTTCTTCATGTTAGTTTATCCTTAAAATGCCCAATATGGGCCAGGTATTCCATTACAGGTCTTATCTTGAAAGCAAATATAAACAGTTTTACCAAAGAAGAATGGTAGTCCATAATCTAGAAAACCATCAAAACCATTTGCACCATTGTTATTAAAGGCTGTATTGTTGGTATTGTTAAATAGATTGTAGATATTTGCTATGTTAAAACTAGTAGTAATAACTTCTCCATTCTCAGAGGTGTTAGATGCATATAGAGTACGCATTGAATTTGGAGTATAGAAGCCATCGGTATTACTAATATTATCATCATTAAAAGAGAAAAAGTTTGACCCAGTATCCAGAAAACCATATTGTATAGTGGTATTAGTTAATAATGTTGTAGGCATACATATAAATAAATAATAATTACAGTTGCTACTGCCATCAGTATAAATATGATATATATTTATACCACTTTCAAAAATATTGTCATTATTAGATCCAACACCAAATACGGCATATCCAACTACATTAGTTGCACCATTATTATCGAGAGTGGGGAGTTTAAAAGTAATTCCACTTTCATAACTTTCAGGCAAGAATGCAATTGGATTAGTCATCAATAACGAAGTATCTAGATATATGGTTTGAGTCGTGTTTAAACATACAGAGCCTTTACAACTAAAATAACTAGTATTATTATCATATATTGTTGGAGCAACTCCGAGAATACCATTCATACCAAAAGCTTCTGGTGAGCTTTCTAGATGAAAACTACTCCTAGTATTGTTAAGACTATTAAGGCATTTTGATCCGCCATTTGCGTATGAGCTATCAATAAGTTGTATTGGTATACTTTGGGTAGTGGATTCATTGCTTAAGGTAATATTAGCGATTGCAAGTGGCCCCCAGTTGGCAGATAAGTCACCATATCCAACACAATTAGCAATTGTGCTGTTACCAGCACTTTCTAGAGGTAGAACTAAACTACTATTTAATATAGATTTAAATATTCTTAATCCGACACTTCCACTGTCAATCAATACATTATCAATAGTTTGGCATGATGTAGGATTTGTAGGTGAACATATAGTTACACTAACGCAAGGTATATTAATATTACCACATAGTTGACCTTCGCGTCCATTTGGGGTAATATTAACAATTAGATTGGAGTTTGACGGTGTTGGTAATGGATTTAAAACTGGATTTGTTGGGGCGTTGTTATTAGAGCTACCACCGATATTACAAGAGCTTAAAATTAGTAAAAAAACTAAATTTAGTACTACAGTTGTTTTAATTTTTAACATTTTATTAATCCAATATAAAAATATTATGAATCGGTTAAAGATCGGTTAAAGATTAAATTGTAGCATGTATTAAATATTTAAGTAAAGAAATATATGATCTAAGGTATTTTACACCCCATGTTTTAAACTTGCGGCTATAAAATCATCTAAGTCGCCATCCATTACTGATTTTATACTGCCTATTTCTATATTTGTTCTTAGGTCTTTTATTCGCGATTGATCAAAGACATATGAGCGTATTTGATGCCCCCAGCCAATATCGGTTTTACTTTCTTCAAGCTTTTGTTTTTCACTCTCTTTTTTACGAAGCTCTAGTTCATAGAGTTTTGCTTTTAGCATTTTCATTGCTTCATCTCTATTTCGATGTTGCGATCTATCACTTTGGCATTGAACCACTGTATTGGTAGGAATATGTGTCATTCGAACTGCTGAGTCAGTTTTGTTGATATGCTGTCCTCCAGCACCAGATGCTCTATAGGTATCAATTCTCACATCTGCTGGATTTATTTCAATTTCGATATCATCATTTACTTCAGGATATACAAAAACACTAGAAAAAGAAGTATGGCGTTTATTATTCGAGTCAAACGGCGAATTTCGTACTAAGCGATGAACCCCAGTTTCGGTTCTTAAATACCCAAAAGCATAATCACCAAATACTTTGATAGTTGCATATTTTATCCCCGCTACATCTCCTGATTGCTCTTCAAGTATTTCAACTTTGAATCCTTTTCTATCACAGTAGCGCATATACATGCGAAGTAACATTTCTGCCCAGTCTTGAGCTTCAGTGCCGCCACTACCTGATTGGATATCGATAAAGCAGTTATTAGGATCCATAGGGTGATTAAACATTCGTTTAAACTCAAGATCTGATAATTCAGCATCAAGATTATTTAGGTCTGTAGCAACCGCCAAGATAGTGCTTTCATCATTCTCGTCGCGTGCCATTTGAAATAGGTCTGAGCTGTCGATAATAGCACCATCAAGGATATCAATTTGATTAACTATCGTTTCAAGTTGTTTCTTTTGGCGGTTTAGTTCCTGTGCTTTCTCTTGGTTATTCCAAACTTCTGGATTTTCAAGTTCAATATTAACTAATGCTAGAGTTGATTTTTTACCAGTATAATCAAAGATACCCCCGTAACTCATCGAGGCGGAGCTTGAGGTTTTTACTTTGTTCTTCAATACTGTTTATTTGTTCAATTTCTAGCATTAGTTTTCTTTCATTAGCCTAATAAATAACTTACAGCAATACGCTCTTCAAGTAGTTCATTATAAGTGGCAGTGATTCTAGAGCGACTAAACTCACTGATTTCTAGTCCTTTTACAATTTCGTATTTACCGTCTTTACAAGTAACTGGATATCCAAAAATTACCCCTTCAGGAATTCCATAACTACCATCACTTGGAATACCCATAGTTACCCAATCACCTGCAGGAGTACCTAATACCCAGTCACGGATATGGTCAATTGCCGCGTTTGCAGCTGATGCAGCTGAAGATAGCCCGCGAGCTTCAATAATTGCAGCACCACGTTTTTGGACAGTTGGTATAAAGTCATTCTCTAACCAAGCTTGGTCTACTAGAGATGAGGCTTTAACTCCAGCAACATCGGCATGGAAAATATCAGGGTATTGTGTAGCTGAATGATTACCCCAAACGATAATTTTTTTAACGTCTGTTACATGTTTGGCGGTTTTATTAGCTATTTGACTAATAGCACGGTTATGATCAAGACGTAACATAGCTGAGAAATTACTTGGATTTAATCCTTTAGCATTTTTCATGGCTATATAAGCATTAGTATTTGCAGGGTTTCCTACAACCAATACTTTTACATCCTTTTTAGCTACACTAGCTAAAGCCTTACCTTGAGTAGTAAAGATAGCACCGTTTGCTTCAAGTAAGTCTTTACGTTCCATTCCTTTACTTCTAGGACGTGCTCCAACTAGTATCGCAATATCGGCGTCAAGAAATGCAACATATGGGTCATGGCTAATAGTTATACCATGAAGTAGTGGGAACGCACAATCATCAAGTTCCATAACTACACCTTTAAGTGCTGGAATTGAAGTTTCAATATCAAGTAATTGTAAAATAATTGGTTGATCAGCACCTAGCATATCGCCACTTGCAATACGGAACAATAAACTATAACTAATCTGACCTGCAGATCCAGTAACTGCAACTTTAACTGGTGACTTCATAAACATAACTCCTAAGGGATAAAAATAAAATTAAGCTGTATTTTAGCAAAAAAAAAGAGTTTTATGTAATTAATTATATTATCGCTTTCTTGGTTTCTAGGGTAAAATACGGTTTAATAATTAACAAAGTTAGTAATTAACTGTATTTGTTAACCATTTATTTTATTAAAGGTAATAAAAATTTATGTTAATGTATCCACAAATTAATCCAGTTATGTTAAATCTTGGTATATTTAAAATCCATTGGTATGGTTTTATGTATATGTTAGGGTTTTTATTCTTTTTATTTGTCGGTAAATGGTGGGTTAAGAAATATCAACATCCATTTATTACGCCTAAGATAATTGATGATATGCTTCTCTATGGTGTGCTTGGGGTAGTGCTTGGGGGGCGACTTGGTTATTGTTTATTTTATCAACCAGCTTATTTTGTTAATCATCCCTTAGATATATTAAAAACATGGGATGGTGGCATGTCATTTCATGGTGGTATGCTTGGGGTATTTGTTGCTATATATTTATTTGCTCATAAACTTCATCGTAGATTTTTTGAAATTAGTGACTTTTTAGCACCACTTATGCCTGCGGCATTATTTTTTGGACGTATTGGTAATTTTATAAATGGCGAATTATGGGGTAAGTTATGTAGTCCAGGTCTACCTTGGGGTATGGTGTTTCCGCAGTCTGGAGTAATGCTACCACGTCATCCATCAGAACTATATGAAGCACTTGGAGAAGGGCTAATACTACTGGTGGTTCTTTGGGTTTATGCAACTAAGCCACGAAAGGTAGGGCAGGTTTCAGCAGTATTTATGATAGGCTATGGTATCATTCGGTTTGTTATTGAACACTTTCGTGAGCCCGATTCATTTTTGGTGGGTTTTACCGCTAAAACAGGGTTATCAATGGGTCAGTGGCTATGTGTGCCAATGATAATAGTTGGTGTAATTATCTACTATGTTGCGACTAAGAAAGCCATTGAGCTCAAATAAAGATCTCCATGGTATCCTAAACCAAGTATTTGGGTATACCAGTTTTCGTGGAGAACAACAGCAGATAATAGAGCATGTAATTGCAGGTGGCAGTGCTTTTGTACTAATGCCAACTGGTAGTGGAAAGTCATTATGCTATCAAATCCCAGCTATTGTTTTAGATGGTGTAGCAATTGTTGTCTCACCATTAATCTCTTTAATGCAAGATCAAGTGGCTACTTTAAAAGAGCTGGGAGTAACCGCTTCTTATATTGCCTCCAATCTTGATTATCCAGAAATTCAGGATATATTTACCAATATCCGTAAAGGACAGGTTAAACTACTTTATATAACACCTGAACGTGCAAATTCAGAATGGTTTTTAGGCTTTATAGCAAATATTAAAATTAGTCTATTTGCAGTTGATGAAGCCCATTGCATTTCACATTGGGGGCATGACTTTCGTCCTGAATATCAAAAATTATCAGTTTTGGTACGTAATTTCCCCGATGTACCACGATTGGCACTAACAGCTACAGCAGATCATTATACCAAGACTGATATCCTTCATTATCTGGGACTTAAAGAAGCTCCACAATTTAGTGCCTCATTTCTTAGACCTAATCTAATCTATATGGTGAATGAAAAAAATAATGGTAAAAAGCAGTTACTTGATTTTCTAAAAGAACATCCTCTTGAGTCTGGGATTATCTATTGTAGTTCCAGATCACGGGTTGATGCTTTAAGTGAATTTCTAATTAATGAAGGTTATAAATCCAAAGCTTATCACGCAGGGCTTAGTAATGAAATACGGGAAATGAATCAACGCGAATTTTTACAAAGCAATAATAATATAATGGTTGCAACTATCGCTTTTGGGCTTGGTATTGATAAACCAGATGTTAGGTTTGTATACCATTTTGATATGCCATCTAGTATTGATAGCTTTTATCAAGAGTCAGGACGTGCTGGTCGTGATGGTATGAGTGCTATTAGTGTTATTAGTTTTGGGTTTAAAGAAATACTAGAAATTAGTCAAAGAATCATACTATCTGAAGCAAGTGAACTTAAGAAAAAGTATGAATTATCAAAACTAAAAAAAATAATCCAATTTTGTGATACTAATACTTGTCGCGTGCAAAAACTACTTAGCCTCCTAGGTGAAGAGATTGGATCTTGTGGAAAATGTGATAATTGTATTAATCCTCCAAAATTAATTGATGCTACTATTTTGACACAGAAAATTCTTTCAACTATTTATCGTTTGAATCAAAAATTTGGAACTACACATATAGTAGATGTTTTAAGGGGTAAGTCAACTATAAATATCCAAATTTGGGAGCATCATCGTCTATCTACCTTTGGGCTATGTAATGAATATAATAGTAAGGATTTAAGGCGTACAATTAGGCAATTATATTGTAAAGGAATAATTGATATAGATTATCAAACTAGTAATCTAAAACTAAATGATAAATCTTTACCAATTTTAAGAGGTAAAGAAGATATTCTTTTAGCAAAATCGGGATATCATTTAAATACACGATCTATAACAGATATTTGGTTAAGAACAGAGCTGGAGGAGCGTTTATATAGAGATATTGTTATGTGGCGTCATAATAAAGCAGTTAGCCACAAAGTATCGCATCATGCGATTTTATCGGATAAGACATTATATGAGATAGTTAGAGAAAAACCATCTGATATAGATGGTTTAAGTTGTATATATGGTATAGGTCAGATAAAACTTACTAGATTCGGCAAAGATTTACTTAATCTAGTATCGTGTTATAAATAACTTTTTGCCATGGTTCTTAGTTTTTGAGGTTTGATTTTACTAGCATTACCAGCACAGCCAAATGCAATAAATCTATCTTGACATAGTTGTTTTGCTGCGTTTTTGGCGGCGATAAGATATTGTCTTGGGTCAAAACAATCAGGTTTTTTATTTAGGTATTCACGAACTGCACCTGTCATTGCCAATCTAATATCGGTATCAATATTAATTTTACGCACTCCAAATTTGATAGCGGTTTGAATTTCTTCAACAGGAACACCGTAAGTTTCCTTAATAACACCGCCATTATCACGAATTATTTTAAGCCATTCTTGAGGTACGGAGCTTGAACCATGCATGACTAAGTGGGTGTTTGGTATTGCAGCGTGGATTTTTTTAACTTGTTCAATTGCTAAAATATCCCCAGTTGGTTTACGACTAAATTTATAAGCACCATGAGAAGTTCCAATTGCGATAGCTAGGGCATCAACCCCTGAGTATTTGACAAAATCTTGTGCTTGATTAGGATCTGTTAATAATTGATTTATACTAAGAGTACCTTCAAACCCTTGACCATCTTCTTCACCGCCTTGCCCAGTTTCTAAAGAGCCAAGGCATCCTAATTCGCCTTCAACAGATACACCGATAGCATGAGCCATTTCAACTACTTTTTTGGTAACATCAAGATTATATTCATAGCTACTTGGGGTTTTACCATCAGCTAACAGTGAGCCATCCATCATAACTGAGGAAAATCCTAATTGCATTGCTTGGATACACACACTAGGTGATGCTCCATGATCTTGGTGCATTACTACTGGAATATCTGGGTATTGTTCTATAGCTCCTAGAATTAGGTGTTGTAGAAATTCTTCCCCAGCATATTTACGAGCTCCAGCTGAAGCTTGAAGAATAACTGGTGAGTCAGTTTCTGTTGCTGCTTCCATAATAGCTTGAACCTGTTCAAGGTTGTTTACATTAAATGCTGGAACACCGTATATATTCTCAGCCGCATGATCTAAAATTTGACGTAATGATACTAGTGCCATATTACGATTTTCTCCTATCTTATATTAATTTCTCGCACAATTTTTTTTGGGTTTTTTTGTTCAGTACTAGTATTTTAGTCGAATTTGAGAGCTTTGATGAAAGTATTTTAATTTATTAAATGATGCAGATTAAGATGTGAAGTATTACTTAACTTGAAATGGAGGTTTTAAGATTTGTATCAAAGATGCTGAGGTATTAAAAAAAGAAAGTGGCTTTATTATTGTAAAAGTTCCATGGTATAATAACGTTAATGTTACAGAAAGATTATTATGTTACTTATAAATCGAAGTGTTGAATTAAAATCGAGTTTAGAATGGATAAAAGCAAGTTTTACTATTTTTCGTGAGAAACCATTACAGTTTATGGTGTTGGGCTTTTTTAGTACTTTAGTGTCGCTACTCCCACTGT
This sequence comes from Neisseriaceae bacterium, assembly GCA_947441745.1. Taxonomy (GTDB): domain Bacteria; phylum Pseudomonadota; class Gammaproteobacteria; order Burkholderiales; family UBA11063; genus Aquella. The sequence goes on from CANEUJ010000025.1 coordinate 12,628, forward strand.
TGGGGGCGTTTATGGCACCATTGTTTTTAGTTAGATTTGCAGTTATTACCCAAAAAATAGAACAAAATGAGCCAGTATTATTTAGTGCGATTTTTGATGATTTTTTTGCTAATCATCAAGTGATAAGACTTGCATTCGTTAATCTTACAATTACTCTTATTATTTTTGTGCTTCAGTATATTTTAGAATACAAGTTTAAACTCAATGGGATGAACCTAAAATCGTCTCCTTTATCGCCATTAAATTTAATATTTTTTATACCATCTTTGATCTTACAGATGGCTCTATGGCTATCACCATTAATTTGCTTATTTAATCCAAATATAGAGCCACTATCAGCGATGGTAATGAGTATCAAAGCTTGTGGATTTAATATAGTGACCTTACTGGTTTATTCAATATTAATAATTTTCTTTACTATTATTGCTATTTTACCAATTGGTCTAGGACTGTTAGTATGGCTACCTATGATGAGTATTATTACTTACTTTATCTATAGAAGTGTTTTTATTAATAATTAGATTGCAAGGCAGAACCAAACCACCTATTTATACTGCTTAAAACTGTATTCTTAGGTATTCTAGTTTATTTAGTTAGGATTAGATAGTTTATCTAATAACTCGTTTTTACTAAGAGTAGCAGTACCAACTTTACCAACTACTATACCTGCGGCAATATTAGCTAAAAGTACCGCATCTTCAATTTCAATACCATTAACAAGCATAAGTGCTAGAGTTGCAATAACAGTATCTCCAGCACCAGAAACATCATATACTTCCTGAGCAACTGTTGGGTAACTCGTAACGCCTTTATTGCTAAATAGACTCATGCCTTCTTCACTACGAGTAATAAGTAGATGTTCAAGTTTTAGGTCTTGTTTTAGTCTTAGGGCTTTAGCTTGTAATTCTTCTTCATTATTCCAGTCACCAACCGCATCTCTTAGTTCGCTTTTGTTTGGGGTTAATAAAGTGGCATTAGTGTATTTTGAATAATCACTACCTTTAGGGTCGATTAAAACACGTTTATTGTATTTATTAGCTATTTCTACCATCTTTGAGGTGTGAGTTAAGCCACCTTTTCCATAATCTGATAAAATTACTATGTCATAATCATTGATTATCATAGCATAAGTATCTAACACTTCAGATAAAATTTCATGAGATGGCTTTTCTTCAAAATCAATACGAATAAGTTGTTGGTTACGAGCTAATACTCGAAGTTTAACTATAGTACTTATAGTGTCATCAACTTTAAGTATGGAGTTAATACCGTATTGTTTAAGTACATTCTCCAAATCCACTGCAGCTCCATCATTTCCAACTACTGATAATAGAGTCACATTGCCACCAAGAGTGGCAATGTTACGAGCTACGTTAGCGGCGCCTCCAGGGCGATCTTCAGTTTTACCAATTTTGGCTATAGGAACTGGTGCTTCAGGTGATATTCGTTGCACTTCACCAAACCAGTATTTATCAAGCATTACATCACCAACAACTAATACCCGATTTTGGTCTAATGGGGATTTTATTTTATCAATTACTGTTTGTGATAAATGCATAAGTTATCTCCAAGGATATATATTAACTAATGCATTATTATACATTATAGTAAACAATGTAGTGCCTGCGATTAAATCAATGGTTGAAAATTTTTACAGGTTAATAGTTTTAATATCGGTTAAAATAACGTGATATAAATAATTTATGGTTAAATAGGGTGGCTATGAGAATTCTGGATAAATTTAAAAATCGCGTGATTGGGTTTTTTGACAATCGCTTTACACTACGTAAGCAGTTTAATGGAGATCCTAATTTACTAGATGAGCCATATGGTATAAACTCTAAAGATGCACCAGTTACAATAACAGCAAATCTAATCAAATGTGCATATGCAAATGAAGCGTCGCTATATGCTGATTTTGACTCAGCTGCTCTTGGTTTATCCCAGCTAAAAGTAGAGCAAAAACGAGATATATATGGATACAACCAAGTTGAGCAAGAAAAAAAATTAACTTGGTATAAACATTTATGGCAATGTTATAAAAACCCATTTAATCTTCTTTTAACAGTTCTTGCATTAATATCATATTTTACAGGAGATATGCGGGCAACAACTGTTATTAGTCTAATGGTAGTAATTTCAACTTTTTTAAGATTTATTCAAGAACGCCGTTCTAATAATGCTGCTGATAGACTAAAAGATATGGTGAGTACTTCTGCAACAGTGTATCGAATAGATAATGAAAATACCGATCCAGAATACGAAGATAAAGTAAGAACAAATTTACACGATAGCCTTACTAGAGTTAATACAATAGAGGTTCCAATTAAAGATTTGGTGCCTGGAGATATTTTGGCACTTTCCGCTGGAGACATGTTCCCCGCTGATGTAAGAGTGTTACAATCTAAAGATTTGTTTGTATCCCAAGCAGCACTTACTGGTGAATCCATGCCAATTGAGAAGTTTTCCCACCCATCTAAACTAGATATGAAAGAAGCGTTGGAGCTTGAGAGCATTGGCTTTATGGGTACTAACGTTGTTAGTGGTACTGCAACAGCAATTGTACTTACAACTGGTAAACATACTTTATTTGGTTCTTTAGCCCAAAAAATAGTTAGTCAAGAATATGTAGAGACATCATTTCAAAAAGGAATTAATAGAGTAAGTATGATGCTAATCTATTTTATGCTAGTGATGACTCCTATTGTACTATTGATTAATGGCTTTACTAAGCATGATTGGCTTCAAGCAGCATTATTTTCTTTATCAATTGCAGTTGGTTTAACTCCTGAAATGTTACCGATGATAGTGACCTCAACCCTCGCTAAAGGTGCCGTCATAATGTCGCGTAAGAAAGTAATTGTGAAACGCCTTGATGCTATTCAAAATTTCGGAGCGATGGATATTTTATGTACTGATAAAACAGGTACTCTTACCCAAGATAAGATTTGTTTAGAAAAACATACTGATATTTTTGGTGAAGATTTTGATGATGTATTAGAGTATGCTTATCTTAATAGCTATTATCAAACTGGATTAAAAAATCTTTTAGACGTTGCTGTTCTTGAGCGAGCAAATTTTGGTGATATTCCAGATTTAATGAAAAAAGTTAAAAAAGTTGATGAAGTACCTTTTGACTTTCAAAGACGTAGGATGTCAGTGGTAGTA
>CANEUJ010000026.1 GCA_947441745.1 Neisseriaceae bacterium
CCTAATGAGTTGATTATTGAGGCAGAAGATGCAAATGGTAGTATAATGGCACTAAGCCATCGTAGTTATCCAATCTATGGGGTTCAATTTCATCCTGAATCAATCTTGACTCCTGAAGGCGGAGTTATGCTAAAGAATTTTGTAGAGAAATGTAATGCTAAAACCATATATTAAACAGTTAGAGCTTGGACTTGATTTAACATTTGAACAAAGTTATAAAGCACTAAATATAATTCTTCAAAATGATATCCCAGTGCAAACTGCAGCTTTTTTGGTACTGCTTAGCTCTAAAGGTGAAACACCTGATGAATTTGCAGGGCTAATAAAATCAGTAAAAGAACATGCGACAACTCTTAAGTTAGATTATCCAGTTATTGATATAGTTGGTACTGGAGGAGATAATTCTGGTAGTGTTAATATTTCGACAGCCGCAGCTCTTTTAACTGCCGCCTGTTCTCTACCTGTAGTAAAACATGGTAATCGTGCTCAATCTTCAATTTGTGGCTCTGCTGATGTATTAGAACAGTTAGGATACAAACTAAACCAAACAATTGACGAAATAGTTGAAGCGGTAAAAAAGACTAATTTTGGATTTTGTTTTGCTCCAAATTTTCATCCTGTACTTGCTAAAGTTCGTGAAATAAGAAAAACTCTTGGAGTGCCTACAATATTTAATTTACTTGGGCCTATGTGTAACCCAGCTAATGCAGAACATATAGTTCTTGGAGTATATGATCCCAAGCGAGTGGATTTAATTGCTAATACACTTTTAAAGATAGGTACCAAGCGTTCAATTGTTTTTAGTGCTTACGGAATGGATGAGCTTAGTTGTATTGGCTCAATAGAAGCTTTAATAGTTAGTGATAAAATAGAGAAAATTATTATCAATCCAGAAGAGCTTGGTTTAAGAAAATGTAGCATTAATGATTTAGCTGGAGGGGATGCGTTATATAATTCAGGATTAATTAGTAAGGCATTTTCGGGTGTTGATACCCCGATAACAGATACATTGATTTTAAATGCTGCAGTAGCCGTTTATATTTATGGTAATAATGTTTCACTAAAAGAATGTGTTGATATAGTAAAAGAACGTTTAAAACATGGTAATATTATTCCAAGGAATAGATTACATGAAATTATCTTACGTAAAAGTATGCCACCAATCAAGAAAAAAAGCTTAAAATCAGCACTAATTAGTAAACCAGGTGGTACCGTATTAGCTGAAATAAAACGTGCTTCACCATCAGCGGGAGTGATTGCTTTGATTAATGACCCAGTTGCTCGGGCTATGAGCTATGTAGAAGCTGGAGCTAGTGCAATTTCCGTATTAACTGATGAGGGTTTTTCTGGCTCAATTGATGATTTAAAAAATGTAGCAAATGCACTAAAAGATACTAGTATTCCTATCTTATGTAAAGATTTTTTTATATATCCAGAACAAATAGCACAGGCGAAAAATGCTGGAGCAGATGCGATTTTGCTAATGGTGTCTGTCTTACATAATGATACGGCTAGAATGGTTAGATTAGCTCATGAGTTTAGTTTAGAAGCATTAGTTGAAGTCCATGGTTCTGATGAGTTGCCAATTGCACTTAGTTCTGGAGCTGATATTATTGGGGTAAATCAACGTGATTTACGTGATTTTAGTATGCACCCAGAGATTTATGGCGATTTGATAAAACTTATACCTGATAATATAGTAAAAATAGCCGAATCAGGAATTAATAATTATGAAGATGCTCTGAATATGTACCGCCTTGGATATAATGCGGTTTTGGTCGGGACTGCACTGTCTCAATTAAAAAATCCTAGAGATTTTTTTGGTGATGTGCAGTAGGGCAAGGGCATGGATACCAGCCTGCGCTGGTATGACGGACACGTTGATGAGATGATGATTACTCCGTCATTCCAAACATAAACATGATGCTGTTTCGAGAGTGTTTGGAATCCATGCCCTAAAAGAGAAGATAGGGCAAGGGCATGGATACCAGCCTACGCTGGTATGACGAATGCGATGCTGTTTCGAGAGTGTTTGGAATCCATGCCCTAAAAGAGAAGATAGGGCAAGGGCATGGATACCAGCCTGCGCTGGTATGACGAATGTGGTACTGTTTCGATAGCGTTTGGAATCCATGCCCTAATATGTTTAAATACAGGAAATGAAATATGTTAATAAAGATTTGTGGGTTAACTAATCCAACGACTGCCAAACAAGCAGCAATAAATGGTGCTGACTATATAGGGTTACTATTTTCAAATGTATCACCACGCCAAGTAAGTATTGATGATGCTGTTATTATTGCAGATGCTATTAGAAGCGGTGGGGCTGAAGTGGTTGGAGTTTTTGTCGATGAAGAGTTTGATGAGATGTTAGAAATCATAAAACGTCTTAACCTTACAGTTGTACAATTGCATCGCGATAAGGTACGTAGTTATTGTACTCAACTTGATCCAAAGCTACAAATTATTTATGTAACTGACGATAACCCATTACCAACTAATCTCAGCCCCAAGCGTGATTTTTTACTTTTTGAAAATATGCTTCCTTTTAAAACTCCATTTAGGTATTTTATCGCTGGAGCAATTGATATTAATAATGTTCAAGAAAAAATAAATACCTACCATCCAGGAGGAGTTGATTTATCTTCGGGGGTAGAAAGTACTCTTGGTATCAAAGATATAAAAAAAATTACTGATTTTATTCGTCATGTGAGACCTGAACGCTATGGACATTTTGGAGGGAGATATGTTCCAGAGCTACTTATACCACCGCTTTTAGAGCTTGAGAAAGCGTATGCAACAATTGCTACAACAGATATTTTTAGACAAGAGTTAAACTCCATACTTAAGAACTATATGGGACGACCTACTGCACTAACTGAAGTAAAAAATTTTGCAAATAGCATTGGTGGCAGAGTAAGAGTTTTTTTAAAGCGTGAAGATTTACTTCATACTGGAGCACATAAGATTAATAACTCTCTGGGACAATGTTTGTTAGCCAAAAAAATGGGTAAAACGAGAATTATTGGCGAAACAGGAGCAGGGCAACATGGAGTGGCAACAGCTACAGCGTGTGCTATGTTTGGGCTTGAGTGCGTGATTTATATGGGGCAACTAGATATAGAACGTCAAGCACCTAATGTTACTAAAATGCGTCTTCTTGGGGCAAAAGTAGTTAGTGTGACTAGTGGTTCAGCAACGCTAAAGGATGCCGTTAATGAAGCTCTTCGCGATTGGGCAGAAAGCTATGAAAATAGTCATTATTGTTTGGGGTCGGCTTTAGGCCCTCATCCTTTTCCAAAAATAGTTGCTGATTTCCAAAGCGTTATTGGGAATGAAGCTAAAAAACAATTTTTTGATATCGTAGGTACTAATCCATATGCTGTGATAGCATGTGTTGGTGGGGGGTCAAACTCTATTGGTATTTTTGGTGCTTATTTGGATGACTTAGATGTCGCTTTAATAGGTGTTGAAGCTGGTGGTAGTGGGGCGGGGCTAGGTAATAACGCTGCTCGTTTTAGTGAAGGTACACCTGGTATTCTTCATGGTTCTAGGTCGTATTTACTTCAAACTAAAGATGGGCAAATTGTTGATACTTACTCTATATCAGCAGGGCTTGATTATGCAGCGGTAGGGCCACAGCACGCTAACTTGTTCGAAATCGGACGGGCTAAATACGATATAGCAACAGATAAAGAAGCATTAGTAGCATTTAGACTTTTAATGCGAACTGAAGGGATTATCCCAGCACTAGAGTCATCTCATGCTCTTGGGTATTTGATAAGCCATATAGATGATTTTCCAGTAGGTAGTAGTGTACTGGTTAATCTATCAGGGCGAGGAGATAAGGATCTACCTAGTTTGATTTCTTCAGGAGTTTTAGAATGTCTCGTATAGATAAAGCATTCGCAGCAAAAGCAAAAATAGCGTATTTAACTGCTGGCGATGGAAGCAGTGATTACTTTATGGCTTTAGTTAGAGCTGGAGCTAATATTTTAGAAATTGGTATTCCATTTTCAGACCCTGTGGCTGATGGCTTGTCTATTCAACTTGCTATGGAGCGATCTCTTAAAAAAGGAACTAATATTGCAAAAGTACTAGAAATAGTCAGAGAAATTAGAAGTCAAACTGATGTAGCCGTTATTTTATTTACTTATTTCAATCCAATTCAAAATAATTTAGAGAAATTTTTGAGTGAAGCTAAGGATGCTGGAGCTGATGGAATATTAATCGTAGATTTACCGTTTGAAGAGGGTACACAATTAAGATTTTTATGTGACAATATAGGACTAGCACAAATTGCGGTTAGTGCTCCATCTTCATCACCTGAACGAATTGAGCAATTATCCACATATGGTAGTGGGTTTTTATACTATGCCTGTCATAAGGGTACGACTGGTACTAAGGATGAATTACCAGAGAATATAGTTAGTCGAATTAATGAAGTTAAAAAGCACTCCAAACTACCAGTAGCTGTTGGGTTTGGCGTTTCAAATAATAATATGGTTAATAAAATCCTAGAAGTTGCTGATGGATGCGTCATTGGCTCATATTTTGTTAATCAAGTAGCCAAAAATGTAACTTCTAATGAATTAGAACAACTAGCTAAAGAGGTGTTTCATGTTAACAAAAGTAAATGTTAGTTTAAAAGCTAGACCTAAAAGCAAATACAATATTTTACTTGGCGATGGTATTCTTAGTAATTGGCAGAATTGGTTATCTATACAGTGTCCAGATAAACAGATAGTGATAATTACTGATAAAATTGTCGAAAATATATATGCACATTCATTTAGTAAAACGCTTACTAAAAATGGTTATAATGTATTAATTTTAAGTATTGAACCAGGTGAAGAGTCAAAAGTACAAAGTACTAAAGAATATCTGGAATTAGAAATGCTTAAAGCTAAATTTGGACGAAATACATTACTTCTAGCTTTTGGAGGCGGTATTGTTGGTGATTTAGCAGGTTTTATAGCTGCAACATATATGCGAGGGATTAGGTATATACAAATACCAACAACATTATTAGCGATGATAGATAGCAGTGTAGGTGGCAAGACTGCTATTAATACTCCTTATGGCAAAAACATGATAGGCGTGATTTTTCAGCCAAGCCTAGTAGTTATGGATTTGGCACTACTAAGTAGTCTTAGTAAGATTCTAGTTATCAATGGTCTAATTGAAGCTTTAAAGATTTTTCTAACCTTAGATAATAAGAGTTTTACTTATGCAAGGTTAAACCTAAATAAGTTATTGGAGAGGGAGCCTCATACATTAAAATCAGTGATCGCTCGTGCAGTTAAACTAAAAGTAAAAGTAGTTAAAATTGATGAATTTGAAGAAAACCTTCGGATGATACTTAATTTTGGGCATACTATAGGTCATGCATTAGAAAAATTAAGTAACTATCATATACTACATGGCTATGCTGTTGGGTTGGGTATATTGGTCGAAGCTAAAATATCGCAATTAATGGGAATTCTCAGTATTGAAAATTATGAATTAATTTCTAGGGTTTTAAATAGTATTGGTATATCCAAAGACATGTTGTCAGCATTTAATGCAGATGAAATAGTATCTATTGCGAAAGGGGATAAGAAAAACCATAGTGGGAAGATTTTATTTGTGCTTCTGAAGGATATAGGAGAGGTTTATACTAAAAACGATATGGTAGCTACTCCAGTTGATGAGAATTACATTATTCAAGCTTTTAATAGCTTGTTATAAGTGTTATAATAATTGTTTGTATTAAATAAAATTTAGGATAAATTGTGGCTTATAGAATAATAGAAAAATTACCAAATGTAAAAGAAATAATTGCGGCAACTCCAATGTCAGCGGAAGGTTATGCTAGTATCTTAAAGCACCGTGAAGAGATAAAGGCAATTTTAAGAGGTGATGACAAACGTTTGATTTGCGTTGTTGGACCTTGCTCAGCATGGCCTGATACTGCGGTTTTGGAGTATGCTAGACGCTTAGTATTACTTAATCAAAAAGTATCAAAAAATCTAAAAATTATTATGCGATCATATATTCAAAAACCAAGAACTATAAAAGGCTGGACGGGGCCTGTAAATCAACCAGATCCACTATCTCCACCCAATATCACCGAAGGTATCAAATATGCCAGAGGGCTTATGGTTAAGATAAACGAGATGGGCTTAGCTATTGCTGATGAAGCACTATTTACCCATAATTCAGAAGGGTTTTTAGAGTTGTTATCATGGGTTGCAATTGGAGCTAGAAGTAGTGAAGATCAAGAACATAGAATACATGCTTCAGCTATAGATTGTCCTGTTGGTATGAAAAACCCAACCCATGGTTCACTTAAAATTGGAGTAAATAGCATAGTTGCTGCCACAAACTCGCATATAGCGGTATTTGATGGGTATGCTATAGAGACTAGTGGAAATTCTTATGCTCATTTGGTACTACGTGGGGGTAATGGTAAACCAAACTACTCAATAGAGTATATAATCGAAGCATACGAGCTTCTTAATAAAGCACAAGTTGAAAATCCAGCTATTATGGTTGATGTTAGTCATGATAATTGCTTGGTAAATGGCAAAAAAGACTATTCTTTGCAACCACAGATTATATTTGATATTTTGGATAGTGTCAAAGATAAACCTGAGCTTAAAAAAGTAATTAAAGGCTTTATGATAGAGAGTTTCTTAAAATCTGGAAATCAAAATATTGATACAGCAGAAATTATTGATTTTGGTGGGCTATCTATAACTGACCCATGTATAAGCTTTGAGGAAACAGAAGAGTTGTTACTTAAACTATCAGAAAGATTAGCACATGACAACTAAAGTTGGGGTATCTGGAGATATTGGGTCTTTCTCTGAAGAGGCAGGTTTTAAATATATCAAAAAGTCCCTACTAGAAGATGCAAAGCTAATTTATTTAATAGATATGGACGGGGTAATGTCAGCTCTGGATGCTGGAGTTATTAACATTGGTATATTTCCAGTTGTCAATAATAATAGCGGGCTGGTATGGCCTGCCTTTGAAGCTATGGGTAACTACTCGTTTAAGATTATAGATGAAATGCATTTAGATATTGAACAGTGTATATTTGCCAAAAAAACTATGTCATTGAGAGAAATAAGTGCGATTTATTCATATCCGCCCGCATTTAATCAGTGTAAAATATTTTTAAATACAGAGGTATCTGGTATACCGCAAGTTATTTGGGAAGACATGGCGAAAGCTGCACGTGATTTGGCTAATGATAAATTACCTAAAGATGCTGCTGTTATTGGTTCAAAGAACTCGGCAACTACCTATGGGCTTACTGTTTTGTCAAGCAACATACAGGATGTTAAACCTAATGTAACCATGTTTGTTGTAGTTTCCAAGGGTTGTGATTAATGATGCAAGAATTAGAACACCTTAGAACCATAATTGATGATATAGATAGTCAGTTACTTTGTTTGCTAGCTAAACGTCAAGAAATAGTAAAGCAAGTTGGCGAATTTAAACTTAAGCAGAATATTCCAGTTTTGGATCAAGCTCGTGAGGACTCTCTCTATAAATACCACCAAGAATTAAGTACTAAATACGGGTTGTCTTTTGATTTTATTCAGGATTTATTCGCTATGATTATGGAACATTCTAGAAAAACCCAAAGAGAAATTAAATAAGGAAGTTAATATATGTCAGGCAATACTTTTGGGCAAACATTCAAAATAAGCACTTGTGGTGAATCTCATGGTGGTGCTGTTGGTGTCATTATTGATGGTTGTCCATCAGGTATATCTATTACTGAAGCTGAGATTCAATATGAGTTAGATAGAAGAAAGCCAGGGCAGAGTAAAATAACTACTCCAAGAGCAGAAAGTGATATTATACATATACTCTCAGGTGTATTTGACGGTGTTACAACTGGTACGCCAATTTTACTTCTAGCATATAATAAAGATGCACGATCTGAAGATTATGATGAACTAAAAAAAGTTTTTCGCCCATCTCATGCTGATTATACTTATCTACAGAAATATGGTCTTCGTGATTATCGTGGTAGTGGTAGGGCGAGTGCGAGAGAGACACTAGCTCGTGTTGCCTCAGGTGCAATAGCTAAAAAATATCTAAAACAAAAACTAGGTATTGAAATTATAAGCTACGTCGAACAAGTTGGTAAAATAAAAACCACTATTGATTATAAAAACATCACAATTGATGATGTAGAGTCTAATATTATTCGTTGTCCAGATAGTGCTGTTGCCAATAAAATGATAGATTTTATTGATGAAGTAAAACAAAGTGGAGATTCTATAGGTGGTGTTATTAAGTGTATTATTAAAAACGTACCCTCAGGCTTAGGTGAGCCTGTATTTGATAAGCTACATGCTGATTTGGGTAAGGCTATGCTTAGTATCAACGCCGTAAAGGGGTTTGAGATAGGCTCTGGGTTTGCTGGGGTTGAGCTTTTAGGTAGTGTGCATAATGATCCTTTTATGCTAATTGATGATAAAGTTAGAACTAAGACTAATCATGCTGGTGGTATATTAGGCGGTATCAGTAATGGTGAAGATATTTATTTTAGAGTAGCTTTTAAATCAGTATCCACAATTAACAAATTGCAAAACACACTCAATCTAAACAATGAAGAAGTTGAGCTAAGAGCAGAAGGGCGTCATGATCCATGTGTATTACCGCGTGCTGTCCCTATAGTTGATGCGATGGCGGCTCTAGTTATTATTGATCACTATTTAAGACAAAAGAGCTATGCCTGATATCTACCTAGCACCTATTACCAAAACACCCAAAGCAACCCTCAGTCTACCTGGGTCTAAAAGCATTGCTAATCGAGTTTTATTACTTGCTGCAGTTGCTAATGGGGATAGTATTATACATAATGTACCTGAAGTTGCAGAAGATGTTGTTTTAATGCTAGAAGCACTTACAACATTAGGTGTCATTATTCAAAAAATATCTCATAAAGATAATTTATCATCCTATAAAATCAGTGGTGGTAATGGGGTTTTTCCAGTTAAAAATGCGAGTATATTTTGTGGTAATTCTGGTACTAGTATTAGGTTTTTAACTAGTATGTTAGCTTTTATGGATGGGCAATATGAATTAACTGGGATTGAACGTATGAAAGAGCGTCCAATCTCAGATTTGGTTGAAGCAATACAAATGGTTGGAGCTGATATTACTTATTCAGAAAATATTGGCTATCCACCGCTAAATACTGGTATGTTTATAGATAATAAAATAGCAGTTATCAATATTAGTGGTCGTGTATCAAGTCAATATCTAACTGGATTATTGATGGCATTACCATTATTAAGACGTAAAATTACTGTTTCAATAAAAGATGAGTTAATTTCAAAACCTTATATCGATATAACCGTTGCAATTATGCAAAAGTTTGGGTGTCATATAGAAATTAATGGTAGTGATTATACAATTAATCCAATTGAATATCTAAAGGCTGTAGAATATACCATAGAGCCTGATGCAAGCTCAGCTAGTTATTTTCTAGCTTTAGGTGCCATTAGGGGGGATATCACTATAAATAATTTAAGCAATAACAGCTTACAAGGTGATAAAGAGTTTGCGAAATGTTTAGATATTATGGGTGCAGAGGTTAGTTATCAAACTAATGCTATAAATGTTAGATCAAAATTTATTAAACCTATAAATATAAATATGGAAGCTATGCCTGATGTAGCTATGACATTAGCAGTTTTGGCGTTATTTGCTCATGGTACAAGTGTTATAACAGGCATTAGGAGTTGGAAGGTAAAAGAAACAGATAGAATACTAGCAATGTATACTGAGCTTACAAAGCTAGGTGCTAGTGTTTCAATAACTGATGATAGTATAGAAATCTCCCCTCCAGCTAAGATTAATCCAGATGTAGCGATAGATACTTATAACGACCATAGGATGGCAATGTGTTTTTCACTAGTTGTAGCCTACGGAGTTCCCGTTACAATAAGAGAGTATCAATGCGTTGGAAAAACCTTTGCTAATTATTTTGATATATTTAAACAAATTTGCTATATATAACAAATACAAAACTGATACTATAATTAAATGTTATAAATTAAATTACAAAATTTAGAGTAAATTATTGACAATAGAGGGCTAACGCGGTATAATTACGCTCTCTTGGTTAGTAATATTACACCAAGAATTTTTGTCGGGGCGTAGCGCAGTCTGGTTAGCGCACTTGATTTGGGATCAAGGGGTCGTGAGTTCGAATCCCACCGCCCCGACCACTTTTAGTCATTAAAAGTTGCGAGTACGCAAGTAACTTAGGCGCTCGTAGCTCAGCTGGATAGAGCACCGGCCTTCTAAGCCGGGGGTCACAGGTTCGAGTCCTGTCGGGCGCACCATCAATGGTGAATGTAGCTCAGTTGGTAGAGTCCCGGATTGTGATTCCGGTTGTCGTGGGTTCGAGCCCCATCATTCACCCCATATAATTAAATATATATAAATTAGCCCGTCAGCATTTACTTAAATTTGATATAATCACAAGCTATATTTAATAATTACATACTGATGGAGTATTTAATGCGTAGGTTTAAAACCCTTTTTATTACTGTTTTATTTAATATATTTACCATTTGTAATGCTGATGATAATCTAAATATATCAATCCTACACTCTAATTTATCTTCTAATCCAGTTATGTGTTTCGAGGATATGCGTTGTAAAAATGCAAACTCATTAAAAGAATTTTATAAAAAAAATAATTATAATCTAAAGTGGTTTGATGATGGTAAACTAACTTCATCAGCACAAAATCTAATCGCAACTTTAAATACCGCTTATAAAGATGGTCTAACTCCAAAAAACTATCATACCAAACAAATTAATTCTTTAATTAAAGAATTAGATTCTGATGACGAAAATTCCAATAAAGTAATTGTTAGCCTTGAATTAACACTGAGTGATGCTTTCTTAATCTATTCTAATGATTTATATTATGGGATGCTTGATGTAAAAAAAGTTTATCCAGAATGGGGGGGGATTAAAAAACCTATAGATAATCTGAAAGAGTTAGAATCAGCTACCAGTGATTCTAAGCTAACTATTAAAAATCTTGAACCTAAGTATCCTGGATATAGCAAGTTAAAAGAAAAGCTTCAAGGCTATCAAGAAATTTATGCTTCAGGTGGCTTCGTCCATGTTCCTGAAAGCGGCACTATGGATATAGGTGATAAGGGAGACAATGTAAAAGCTCTACGTAACAGATTATATATGAGTGGTGAACTAAATACCGAGGGTGGAAATAAATTTGATGAAGAGCTTCAAAAGGCAGTAATGCAGTTTCAATTAAACAGCGGACTATTTGATGATGGTATTGTTGAAAGTGACACACTAGTAGAACTAAACTTACCCATTAAGAATCGTATTCGCCAAATTGAGTTAAATATGGATAAAATGAGGTTATTACCTATGGATTTGAATGATGATTATATATTGGTTAATTTACCTGGGTATTATCTAAAAGTAATCCATGAAGGTAAAGATGTTTTAACTATGGATATTGCTGTTGGTGGTTCTGAGCATCCTAGCTGCGTTTTAAATAGTAAAATTGATCATTTGGTTTTAAACCCATATTGGAATATCCCTGCACAAATAGCTGAGAGTGAGATATGGGCTAGTGTTTTAAAAGATCCTAACTATTTGAATAATAAACATGTTCAAGTGCTTAAAAAACAAAATGGTGAATATAAGATAACTGATCCAAAAGGATTTAATTGGTCTAAGATGACAAAAAAAGAGTTCAATAGCTATCGTTACCGTCAGTCTCCAGGAGAGCAAAATGCTTTAGGTAAAGTCAAATTCTATTTTCCAAACAACTGTGGAATTTATTTACATGACTCAAATGAGCGTGATTTATTTGATATATATCAGCGCGATTTCAGCCATGGGTGCATTCGTATTAGTCAGCCACTTAATCTATCAACTTATGTGTTAAACAGTCAAAAACAATGGTCGGCACATAAGGTAAATGACATGTTTCAAAATGATATTAATAAAACTGTAAAATTAGTTAAGCCTTTTAATGTATATATAACTTATCTTACTGCGTTTGATGGTGATGATGATTTTGTTCAATTTAGGCGTGATATTTATGGGTTTGATAAGAAGGTAAATCTGTCTAATTATTCAGGATTTATGCCTAAAAAAATAGAGATAGAGAGTGAAGTAGTCAATAATTAATTGTATTAGCAGTTTATAAAAATTACATATGCTACAATATTGAAATTAAAATTTTACCTAAAGCCACTTTTATTCAAAATATAGGATTCATTATGCAAGCTCCTACTCTTGAGATTCGTATTCGATCCTTAATATTATGGTCGATTATGAGCGTTTACTCAATAATTATTTTTATTATTGGTGTTGTTATATATCCATTACCTGCCATTAAGCGTCATAAGGTAATCATAACTTGGACTTGGCTCTTTAATTTTTGTGCCAGAAATATCTGTAATGTTCAATATAATGTTATAGGTAAAGAAAATATTATGAAAACTCCTGCTATTATAGCAAGTAACCACCAATCAATCTGGGAGACGCTTTGTTTTAGCCAGATTTTTCCGCAGCATGTTTGGATTCTTAAAAAGTCCCTTTTGAAAATTCCTTTTTTTGGTTGGGCATTAAAAATCTCAGCCCCTATTGGTATTGATAGAAGTGCTGGTAATAATGCCATGAAAGAAGTTCTTCGTGAAGGCTTAGATAGGTTTAAACAAGGTTTTTGGATTATCGCTTTTCCAGAAGGTACACGAATAGCACCCAAAACACGTAAAAAATATAAATCAGGTATAGCTCGTTTGGCTATTTTACTTGATGCTCCAATACTACCAGTTGCTCATAATGCAGGATATTGTTGTCCAAGAAGCGGTTTATGGTTATATCCTGGTACGGTTACTGTCAAAATTTGCCCACCAATTTTTAGATCAAGTGATGATGTGTTACTTCTAACTGAAGAGTTAGAGTCTTGTATAAATAGTGAACTAGATAAACTAGGGGGATAGTATAGGTTTATCTATAACTATAACCCCATGCTTTACTTAAATAATGTATCTTTTATTAAGATGGTTTCACTACGATCTGGCCCAGTTGAAATAATATCAATTTTAGTTTCTACTATCTCTTCAATTCGCCGTAAGTAGTTTTTGGCAGCTTGTGGTAGTGCATCGTATTTAGTTATACCAGCAGTAGTATCTGCCCATCCAGGCATAGTTTCATATATTGGCTCACAGCCAACAACTAAGTCAGAACCAAAAGGAAGAATGTCATATTCTTTATCATTTCTAACATACCCAATACAGATTTTTATTTCTTCTATTCCATCCATAACATCAAGCTTAGTGATACATAAGCCATCAATGCCATTTATTTGAACTGAGCGTTTAAGTGCTGCAGCATCAAACCAGCCACAACGACGAGCTCTACCTGTAGTGGAACCAAATTCATTGCCTCTACTAGCTAGTCCTACCCCAACTGAGTCAGTTAATTCTGTTGGAAATGGGCCAGAACCAACTCTTGTAGTATAGGCTTTTACAATTCCTAGAACATAATCTATCATTTTAGGGCTAATTCCACTACCAGTTGATGCAGCACCTGCTACACAGTTAGAAGACGTAACAAATGGATAAGTACCTAAATCAACATCAAGTAATGTACCTTGAGCCCCTTCAAAGATAACTTTTTTATTAGCTTTTCTTAGATTAAATAGCTTACGAGATACGTCTGACACTAATGGTTTTATTTCTTCTGCATAAGATAAGGTTTGCTCCAAAGTTGTCTTATAATCAACCGTATCAACTTTATAATAATTCGCTAACATAAAATTATAATATTCCAAATTATCACGTAATTTTGTTGCAAATATATCTTTATCAAATAAATCTTGAATTCTAATTGCACGTCTAGCAACTTTGTCTTCATACGATGGTCCAATACCCCGACCAGTAGTACCAATTTTGTTGTCACCTTTTAAAGATTCACGTGCTTGATCCATAGCTACGTGATAAGGTAGTATTAGAGGACATGCTTCTGATATCCGGAGGTTGTTTTTTACATTAACTCCGATTGATTCTACATCGTGGATTTCTTTAAGGAGAGCTTCAGGAGATACAACTACGCCATTACCAATAAGGCATAATACGCCATCATGAAGGATTCCTGAAGGTAATAAATGTAGAACGGTTTTTTTACCATTGATAACCAGTGTGTGCCCAGCATTATGCCCACCTTGAAAACGAACAACTGCTTCCGCACTTTCAGTAAGCCAGTCAACGATTTTACCTTTACCTTCGTCACCCCACTGAGTACCTATAATTACGATATTATTGTGCATAAGCATCCCTTTATAACATTATTAAATTTGTAAGCGTTCGATATGGTAGAATATCCTGCGTAGCAAGAATTAACTCAATTAAATTGAACACAAAACCATTGATTATACCAGTAATATGCTACAAAAATAAATAAATTGGCTGGGTTTATAGGAAATATTATGTCAGATAAGAAAAAAATAAGTTTACAAGACTCATACAAATTATATAAACGCATGTGGTCTTATATGTCTGAGTACTGGAAGAAATTTATTATCTCTGTATTAGCTATGATTGTTGCAGCAGCAACAGAACCAGCTTTTGCACGTATTATGAAACCTTTAATTGATAAAGGGTTTATAGATCAAGACAAGACTGCTATTATAGTAACCCCATTACTTGTTATGGCTATATTTCTGGTTCGAGCTATTGCATCTTACATCAATGACTATATGACTAACTGGTTATCGGGGTCGGTTGTAGAAAAAATGCGTCGTATAATGTTTGAGAGATTACTAAAATTACCAGTAGACTACTATGATAACAACAATTCAGGGCGTATTATGTCTAGAATATTATTTGATGTTTCTCAAATTACGGATGCTGGATTTAATATAATAACAGTAACATTTAAAGATGGAGTAACTGTTATTGCCTTATTAGGGTTGTTATTTTATACTGATTGGCAACTAACGTTATTTTGTTTTGTTACTTTACCATTTGTACTTATATTGGTCAGAGTTTTGGCTCACCGCTTACGTAAACTTAGTTATCATAACCAACAACAGTATGGTGAAATGACTCAAATAATAACTGAGACAGTGCAAGGTCAAAAAGTGGTTAAGCTTTTTGGTGGAGCAGATTATGAGGAGGGACGGTTTTCTAAGAGTGTTGCTTCAATTAAGATTAACAATGTTAAACAGGCAGCTACTTCTTCACTAAACTCTGGAGTTAGTCAGTTTTTGGTAGCATGTGCCCTAGGAATGATTTTGTATTTTGCAGCTTCCAAATCTAAGTCTTCCAACTTTACAGCTGGAGATTTTGTATCATTTATAACGGCTATGATTATGGTTTTTGCACCAATTAAACGTATAACTAGCGTGACGCAATCATTACAAAAGGGACTTACTGCTGCTGAGTCAGTATTTGAGTTTTTGGATAATCATGAAGAATTAAATGAGGGTACAATAAAGCTTGATGAAATTAAAAATTCAATTAAGTTAAAAAATGTGGTGTTTAGGTATTCTACTTCTGAACGAAATATAATTGATGATGTATCTCTTGAGGTTAATGTTGGTAAGACTGTAGCTCTTGTTGGTAGCTCTGGTAGTGGTA
>CANEUJ010000027.1 GCA_947441745.1 Neisseriaceae bacterium
AGTGGTATTGATAAAATCACACATTTTGATGCGAGTAGCTTTGGCACTCAGTTTGCGGGTGAAGTGAAAAATTTCTCTACCAATGGGTTTATTGATGAAAAAGATTCAAGACGTATGGATTTATTTATTCGTTACGGTATGGTAGCAGGTGCTCAAGCAGTTCGTGATGCTGGACTAGAAGAGTACAAAAACCTTGATAAAACACGTGTTGGGGTGATTCTTGGCTCTGGAATAGGTGGTTTACCTTCGATTGAAGAAAACTCAATCATTCTTAAAGAGCGTGGCCCACGTAAAATATCACCATTTTTTATTACGGGAGCAATTGGTAATATGGCCGCTGGTAATCTATCTATCTTATATGGTTATCAAGGTGTAAACTATGGTGTTGTTAGTGCGTGTGCTAGTAGTAATCACTGTATTGGTGATGCTATGCGATACATACAACATGGAGATTGCGATGTTGTTTTAGCTGGTGGTGCTGAGTCACCAATTTGTGGTGTTGGTGTCGCTGGGTTTAATGCATGTCGTGCTTTATCAACTAGAAATGACGATCCAAAAACAGCTTCAAGACCCTGGGATCGTGATCGTGATGGCTTTGTAATTGGGGAAGGTTCAGCTGTATTAGTGTTAGAAGAATATGAACACGCAAAAAAACGTGGAGCTAAAATTTACGCAGAATTAATTGGTTACGGCGCAACTGCTGATGCTTATCATATGACAGCACCAACTGTAGATGGCCCTCTTAGAAGTATGCAACAAGCTCTAAAAAGTGCTGGGTTAAATGCACAAGATGTAGACTATGTAAATGCACACGGCACATCGACCCCTGTTGGTGATTTAAACGAAACTAATGCCATGAAAGCTTGTTTTGGTGATTATGCAAACAAGGTAGCGATTAGTTCAACTAAATCTATGACGGGGCACTTATTGGGTGCAGCAAGTGCAATTGAAGCAGTATTTTCGATTATGGCTTTAAAAGAAAATATAATTCCACCAACTATAAATATACTTAACCAAGACGAAGAATGTGATTTGGATTATACTCCAAATATAGCTCGCGAAAAACCAGTAAATGTAGTATTGTCTAATTCATTTGGTTTTGGTGGAGTTAATTCAACAGTTATTTTTAGAAAGATTTAAACAATGACTCGTACAGTAAAATGTGTTAAATTAGGAATAGAAGCTGAAGCTCTCGAGTTGCAACCTTTGCCAGGAGATCTTGGAAAACGTTTATTTGATAACGTATCGAAAGAGGCATGGCAAAACTGGCTGAAACATCAAACAATGCTTATTAATGAAAATAGACTAAACCTTGCCGATGAAGCTTCACGCAAATATCTACGCCAACAATTAGAATATTATTTTTTTTCTGAAGCTAAATAATGCCACCTCCAAGAATAACTAAAGCTGTATTCCCTGTTGCAGGGTTAGGTACTAGGTTTTTACCAGCAACTAAAGCCTCCCCTAAAGAGATGCTCTCAATTGTTGATAAACCATTGATTCAATACGCAGTCGAAGAAGCCGTAAAAGCAGGGATAACTGATTTGATTTTTATTACTGGACGTAATAAGCGTTCAATAGAAGATCATTTTGATAAAGCATATGAATTAGAATCTGAATTAGAATTAAAAAATAAAACAGAAATGCTAAAAATTGCAAGAAATGTACTACCCGAAAATGTAAACTGTATTTATATAAGGCAGTCTGAAGCTATTGGTCTAGGACATGCTGTATTATGTGCTAAATCTGTAATTGGTAACGAACCATTTGCAGTAATTCTAGCTGATGAGTTAGTTGACTCACCAAGTGGAGCTCTGAAACAAATGATAGAAGTATATGAAAAAACTAATTCATCTGTATTAGGACTAAATGAGGTAGCATTAGCTGATATCTCTTCATATGGAATAGTAGAAATTTCTGATGATGAATATCCTAAAGTTAAAAAAATAGTGGAAAAACCCAATCCTGAATTAGCCCCATCTAATCTAGCAGTAATTGGTCGCTATATTTTAACTCCTACAATCTTTGCTCTACTAGACAAGACCTCAAAAGGAGTTGGTGGTGAAATCCAATTAACTGATGCTATATCTAGTTTATTGCAATATGAAGATATATATGGACAAATTATATCTGGAACCCGCTATGACTGTGGTTCTAAATTAGGATTTTTAAAAGCAACAGTTGAGTTTGGATTAAAACATCCAGAAACGGGTAATGAATTTAAAAAATTCTTACAAAACCTAAAATTATTATAAGGAAGTCCGCAAATGTTAGTTGGTATACCTAAAGAAATTAAAAATCATGAATATCGCGTGGGCATGACCCCAGCTGGAGTAAACGAGTTAATTCGCCATGGTCATCAAGTTATGGTACAAAAAGATGCTGGTGATGGCGTTGGCTTTAGTGATGCAGACTATCTAAAAGTTGGAGCCATCATAATTAATAATGCCAAGGAAATTTATGCTAAAAGTGATATGATAGTTAAGGTTAAAGAACCACAACATATAGAATGCGAAATGTTACGCCCTGGGCAGTTATTATTCACTTATTTACATCTAGCACCTGACCCAGAGCAAACCAAAGCCCTAATAAAATCAGGATGTGTAGCAATAGCATATGAAACAGTTACTGATGATAATGGAGGGCTACCACTATTAGCACCAATGTCAGAAGTTGCTGGACGATTATCAATCCAGTCTGGAGCTCATGCATTAGAAAAGCATAAAGGAGGCAGTGGAATTCTACTAGGTGGCGTACCAGGAGTAAAACCCGCTAATGTTGTAGTTATTGGAGGAGGTGTTGTTGGGGTGAATGCTGCTCGAATGGCAATAGGACTTGGAGCTGATGTTACTATTTTGGATCGTAATCTAAACGTTTTAAAAGAAATCGATAGCATGTATAATGGTCGCATTAAGACTTTATATAGTAATCATATGAACCTTGAAATTGCTGTAGCTGAAGCTGATTTAGTAATTGGTGCGGTATTAATAGCTGGTGCTGCAGCACCTAAATTGGTTACTAAAGAGATGCTTAAAACCATGAAAAAAGGTAGCGTACTTGTTGATGTAGCTATTGACCAAGGTGGTTGCTTTGAAACATCAAAGGCAACAACCCATCAAGCTCCTACCTTTGTAGTTGAAGGAGTTGTTCATTACTGTGTTGCTAATATGCCTGGAGCGGCTGCAACTACATCTACCCTGGCACTTACTAATGCAACACTACCATTTGCAATAACACTAGCTAATAAAGGTTGGAAAGAAGCAATTAAATCCAATAAACATCTAAAAAATGGATTAAACATCTGTGAAGGTAAAGTAACCTATGAAGCTGTAGCACGAGATTTGGGATATTCATACGTACCACCTGAGAGTTTAATTTAGCTACTCTATACGTCATATAGGCGTAGAAATTTTAAAGTATTATGTATTTACAAAATCACAAACGCCAACTAACTATACTAATGACTTTGTTATTTTTTCTGTCACAAGCCTGTACAGATATATATGTAGCTGGACTACCCCAAATGACTCTGGAGTTTAATACTAGTCTAAGCACTATGTCTTCAACCATAGGGGCTTATACATATTCTCAAGCATTTTTCTTTTTATTTATTGGTGTGCTTAGTGATTTATTTGGTAGGCGTAAAATACTACTCCCAGGTATTGCCATTCAAGTGCTAGCTTCAATTTTGATAGCATTAAATCACTCAATAAATATGTTTATAATACTACGTATATTTCAAGCAATTGGTAGTGCTTCAATATATATTGTATTACGTTTAGTTATCAAAGATGTAATGAATCGTGATGAGCAAATTGGTGTAACAGGAATTTTTGTAACTGCCCTACCTTTATCTCTTGCAGTAGCACCTGTTGCTGGAGCATGGATTATAAAGTTGCTAGGATGGCGTTATTGTTTTAGCATCGTTGGGATTATCCAAGGAATATTACTTGTTTGGGCTTTTATACTAATAAAAGAGTCTAATCATAGTACCAAATCGTTTCGATCAAACTTTAATCTAAAAAGATATATTGAGAGTTACTCTATTATATTAAAAACACCTTTATTTTATACTTTAGCACTAATAATTGGTGGTGTTTTTGCCTCCTATTATGGGTTTATAACAATATCCAGCTATATGTATATCAATGAATACCATGTTTCAAGTATCACATATTCATATATCTTTATTGTAATTGCTGGGTTTTACCTATTCGGTAATCAAATTATGTTATGGTTAAATCGTGCTCATGTGCCATCATGGGAACTAATTAAAAATGGAGTTATTATTTCAAGCATTGGTCTTTGTATAATAATATTTGGCACAGCATTTCAATCTATAGGATTAACCACATTGATTTCAATAACATGCGGAGTGATTTTACTTAGAATGGCTACAGCATTTATAAACCCACCAATACAGGTTGCGGTTATTCATAACTTTAGTAATAACGGTGCTCAAGCTATTGGTTTAATAAGCTCTTTACAGTATTTCGCTGCGGGGATAGGATCTTTTACTACATCAGTTTTACCTTGGCAACCTAGTACAAACTTGATACTTAGTTCGTTATTTTTTTGTATGATTTCTTTTATAGGATACAAACTCTGCCCATCAAATAAAATGATATAGTTTTATAAGTTTTTTTGGAAATTCCAGCTATCTAAACACATTTGTTCAATTCCAAATTGTGTTTTAAAACCAAGAAGTTTATTAGCAAGAGTGGGATTAGCATAGCAAATTGCAATATCACCATGACGCCTTGGGGCAAGTCTATAGTTAATAGTCTGACCACTTGCTTTTTGATAAGCATTCACGACATCTAGTACTGAATAACCAACCCCTGTACCTAGATTAACAGTAATTAATTCACACCCATGAGTTTCAAAGTATTTCAAAGCTTGGATATGACCAATAGCCAAATCAACAACGTGGATATAATCACGTACTCCAGTACCATCATGTGTATTGTAATCACTCCCAAAAACAGTTAAAAAATCACGTTTACCACTAGCAACTTGAGCAATATATGGCATAAGGTTATTGGGGATACCATTGGGGTTTTCACCAATTAAACATGACTGGTGAGCACCAACTGGATTAAAATATCTAAGTAAGGCAATACTCCAGCTTTTATCTGAGTTATATATATCTCGAAGCAACTGCTCGATAACTAGTTTACTAAATCCATAAGGGTTGGTAGTTTGTAATGGAAAATCTTCGGTAATCGGTATTGTTGCTGGGTCACCATAAACGGTTGCTGATGAACTAAAAACAATTTTTTTTACATTATGTTTTTTCATTATTTCGAATAATATAATACTACCACTAATATTGTTTTCGTAGTATTCAAGTGGCATAGTTACTGATTCACCTACGGATTTTAAAGCCGCAAAATGAATAACTGCATCGATTTTATGTTTAGTAAATAAATCATCCAATAACGTGCTATATTTAATATCAAAACTATAAAATATTGGACGAATATTGGTGATTATTTCTATTTTATCTAATACTTTAATATCTGAATTACATAAATTATCCACGATAATTACATTATGACCTACCTTAATTAGCTCAACAACCGTATGTGAGCCAATATAACCAGTACCACCTGTTATAAGTATATTCATCTATAAAGCCTTTGATGGAGCAGGTTTTTTAGGTTTGGGACTTGCATCAGTTAACAATTGATTCAGATAGTCTGCAGGTATTAGCCCTGTCATTACCTGGCCACTTGCTAAAACAATCGTTGGAGAAGCCTCAACACCGATTTTTTTAGAAGCAAAATCTTTAATTATTTGAAGATTATCCGCATTTTTACAATCAGCTCTGTTTGGAAGTGTAGTTCCATTTATCATCCACTCAAGAAATACTTTATTCGGATTTTCTGCACAAATAATTTTTTTAGAATCAGTTTCTGCATTAGCGTGAATTGATAAAGGATACAAAAAGTAATAAACAGTCACATTAGTTAATTTAGGAATAACCTCTTGTTCTAGACGCTGACAAAATGGACAATCTGGGTCGGTAAAAACAGCTATTTTACGCTCTCCGCTACCATTTACTCTAATCAAAGCATACTTAAATGGTAACTGATTAAAATCAACGCGACTAAGTTGTTCAACTCTTGACTCAGTCAAGCTTTGCTTAGTGGTTAAGTCAACCATATTTCCCAAAAAAGCATAGCGTCCCGTACTATCAACATAAAATACTTTATGCCCAGATACCACCTCGTATACATTAGTTAGTGCTGTTGCATTTATTTGATCAATATTAAGCTCAGGAAGGCTAGTTTTAAGACTAGCCTTAATATCTTGTGAAATATTACCTGCACCAAAAACTATGGTAGCAGATAATAAAAGTATAGTTAATAATTTTTTCATCAATTATTATTTAGGTGCTGAAGCATCTTTTGGCGTCTTACCTGAAGCTTCATCCATTTGACTAATCAATTGATCCGCAGGTACCATTCCAGGTAATATATGACCATTACTTAGAATAACCGTAGGGGTTCCTTCAACTTGAACAACTTCAGAACCAATTTTATATACTTTGTCCAAATCAGAAGTATCACAACTAGTATTAGTAGGCAACTGAGTCTTATTTCTCATCCATTGAACCCATGCATTTGTTCTATCTTTACTACACCAAATTGCCTCAGAATATGCTTTTGCATTCTTATGCATTGGTAGAGGGAATAAGAAAGTATAAATAGTTGTATTAGTTAGATTAGATGCAACTTGTTTTTCAAACATCTGGCAGTATGGGCATTCAGGATCAGAGAATACGACAATCTTACGCTCTCCAGTACCATTTACCTCTTTAATAGCTAAGTCAAGTGGAAGATCACTCCATTTGATTTTATTAAGCTCTTGGGTACGAGCTTCAGTAATACTTTTTTTAGTAGTAGTATCAATAATATTACCAAAAATAAGATATTTACCATCAGTGCTAGTGTAAAACAGTTTACGTCCAACTACAACTTCATAGATACCATTAATTGGAGATTTTCTAACTTCATCAATCTTAGTTAGATCAGGTATTTCCTTCGTTAATTGAGCTTTAACTTGCTCTGGTGATTTACCTGAAGCATTACCGTTACATCCTGAAACGATTGCTCCAGTAGCTAAAGCCACTAGTAAACTAGAAATTAATTTAATTTTTTTCATTTGATTATATACATCCTATATTATAAAACTTGTTAAAAAGTATAACATTTTAATACGCCTAGGTCGCATTTATCAAGTATTTTTTTACGGAAGAAAATAAATTGACAAAATTAAGACCATTATTTCGAACCTTTTTAAGAAGCTGGTTTTTGAATCCGAACAAGCGGTATAAAGAGTGGCAGGTTAATTGCATCAATCTAATTTCACTAACTCTTAGATTGTTATATTTACTTAAAATAACACTATCACCAACTTGATATGATTCACACTTACTAAGAATTCTAGCTAAAATTCTAGCGTCAGTAAAACCCAAATTAACCCCCTGACCTGCTAATGGGTGAATCGTATGTGCAGCATCTCCTATTAAGGCAATTTTATTAGCATAAATCTTTTTAAGCATATATAAACGTAGTGGAAATACTTGTGCTTGAGTAATTAATTTTAGTTTACCTAATTTACTAGCTCCCATAGCTTCAACCTCAAGAGCAAACTCTTCACCATTTAAGCCAATTAATTTTTGATATTCATTAGTTGCCCAAACTATAGAGATTTGATTATTGGGTAACGGTAAATATGCTAACACCCCACGAGGAGTGAACCATTGATAAGCAGTATTATTATGGTAATATTGACACTCAAAATTCGCAACTACCCCACACTCTTGATAGCTTACTTCGTCAACTTCAAAGATAGAGTTCTGCCTAATAAAAGAGTTTGCACCATCAGCTCCAACTACAAGTTTTGCGATATAACTACCTTTAGATCCAATTAATACAATATCATTGTCTTTATATTTGATTTCTTTTAAATCATCATAAATAAAACTAATGTTTGCAATTGTTTTAAGCTTTTGATTCAAGGTATTTTGGAGGTTACTGTATTCTATGGTTTTAGCAAGAAACAACTGCTTTGCTATTTTATTATCAAAGATAATATTACCATTTTGGTCTCCAAATACATCCATTTTTTTTATAGTTCCAATACGAGATTGGTCTATTTCCAAACCCAACGACTCTAAATACCTAATATTATCTGGTGAAATAGCGTATATTCTACTATCAAGGTTATTATTTTTGATCACCTCGAACTCTTTATGTTCAAGAATACCTATAGTAAAATTTGGCTTTTTTTGAGCTAAATCAAGCACAAAACTATAACCCACCAAACCACCACCAACTACAATGATATCAAATTTCATTAATTAATTTCCAAAAATCAAACTATTAGCAATTACATTTTGTAGTGGCTTAATATTACTAAGAGCTATTAGACCTGCACCACGTATATGACTTATTAATTTATTATCACACTCTAAAAACTTAGCTAAGGTATGGGTGAAATTTATAACAATATTTGCATCTGTTTGACGCAGTTTATCATAATTAGAGACATTGCTAAACTTATGATCTGAAACTAACTCACACAGCATTTCTGCATCTCTAAAAGCAAGATTCATACCTTGAGCTGATACTGGATGTAGTGTTTGAGCTGAATTACCTATCAAAACTATTTTATCTATAACCCTAGATTTAGCAACTTGCAATCTAAGAGGGAATGAATAAACCCTACCAGCTAGTTTAAGGTTACCAAAGCGTTTCATAAATGGTAATTGGTTTAGTTTATTTATTAGAGTATTATTTTGAATAATATCCTGTGCTTCATTTTTAGGTAGTGACCATACAAGAACAAAATTACTACCATGAGGCAGAAAGACACATGCACCATTATTGTCAAATCGTTCATATGCTATATTGTCATGTTTTTTATCTGCAATAATTTCGGCAGTAATAGCATTTTTTTGATAATCAAAATCTTTATATGAGATTGTATCTATTTTTATTTTACCGCCCTCAGCTAAAATCGCCAAATCAGCAGTAAAGACGCCATCATTCTTATCAGTATTAAACTCAATAATTGCATAATTTTTGTTAGATGTCACTTTATTTACTTTACAATTGTAAAGAGTAATTTCTGAATACTTCTTTACTTCTTCCAATAGCCTAGCTCGAATATCTGAGTATTTAATGGTATAACCTAGAGATGGTAAATTGACATCTGTAGATAAGATATTACTAACACCAAGCCCACTATGGGAGATATGGACTCTATTAATTTCTGTAGCACACTCATTAAACCATGCATTTAACTCTTTTAGCATGTAGATGCTTGCATAAGATAGAGCTAGTACTCTACCATCATTATGACCAGTGTTTCCCTCATCTAATACAGTAGACGATATGCCTTTTTTTGCAAGCAATAAGGAAGTAAATAGACCTATAGGGCCACCACCTACAATCACTATTTTCCTATGTTCCATAAATAATACCTTGTGTTAAATAATACAGTTATTGTAACATTATTTTGACTATAACAGCAATAGATATGCATAACCCATTGGTTTTATGATATAATTGCGTACTTTTTAAAGGTATTATAAACATGTCAAAAACTACTTTTGCGGAACTTGGAATAAGTTCAGCAATGATCGAAGCACTAAATAAAAAAGGTTTTGAAGAACCTAGTAAAATTCAAGCTCTTGTTATTCCTGAGTTTCTTAAAGAAAAATCCAATATTATTGGTCAAGCACAAACAGGCACTGGTAAAACAGCTGCATTTTCGATTCCTATTATCGAAACGCTTGTATCAGAAAATGGCTCTACAAAAGCTCTGATTTTAACCCCAACACGTGAACTAGCTAATCAAGTATCTGATGAAATGTATTCACTAATTGGTAAGTCGAACTTGAAAGTATATCCAGTATACGGTGGTCAATCAATTGACCAACAAATTAAAAACATTAAACGCGGTGCTGATATTATCGTTGGTACTCCTGGACGCATTATCGATTTATTAGAACGTAAGGTTCTAAACCTAAAAAATCTTGAATATTTTGTTCTAGATGAAGCAGATGAAATGCTAAATATGGGATTTGTAGATGCTATTGAAGAAATCTTAAAACAAACCAATAAAGAACAAAGAATGTTATTCTTTTCAGCTACTATGCCAAGTTCTATTCTTAGTATTGCTAAGAAATACATGGGTGACTTTAAAATCCTAAAGGTGGAAAATAAAGATATGACAGCTGATTTGACGGAGCAGATTTATTTTGAGCTTCGTGAATCAGAAAAATTTGATACTCTATGTCGCGTACTAGATTTTGAACGTGAGTTTTATGGTATTGTATTTGCACGAACCAAACATGAAACGGATGACATTACATCTCGACTTAAGGCTCGTGGCTACTTAGCTGAAGCGATACATGGTGATATCACCCAAGCACTTAGAAACAAAACTTTGGCGGCATTTAAGAGTAAGCAAATAAATATCCTAGTTGCTACAGACGTAGCAGCTCGTGGTATTGACGTTAGTAATCTAACTCACGTTATAAACTACTCTATTCCTGCTGAAGCTGAGTCATATGTGCATCGTATTGGTCGTACAGGTCGTGCTGGTAATAAAGGTATTGCAATTACATTTATCACCAAAAAAGATGCATACCAACTAACCCGTATACAAAGAATGACAAAAACCAACATCAAACGTCAAGATGCACCCACTATAAAAGAAGTTATTGCCGCCAAAAAAGAAGCCCTTGAAGCTTTTGTCAATGAGATTATTCAAGAAAATGATTTTAATGAATATGTTGAAATTGCCAAGACGCTTTTAGCTGATAAGAGCCCTGAAGTTGTAGCGGCAGCTATTTTACGTCATGCTTATGGTGATGAATTTCTACCACAAAACTACTTCCAGTATACAAGCCCTGAAAAGTCTAATGAGAAGCGTAATGATCGTAATGATGACAGAGGAGGAAGTGAACGTTTCACTAATAGTGATCAATCACGTTTGTTTATCGCTTTAGGTAAGAGAGATGGCTATACGCCTAAAAAGCTATTAGAGTTATTATTCAACGAATGTAAAACTCCAGCACGTAAGATACAAGATATTCGAATTATGGACAATTTTTCTTTTATATCAGTTCCTTTTGATGAGGCTGAGATTATCCTTCGCACTATCAATAGTGACGAAAGGCGTAAGCCCCTAGTTAGCCGTGCCAAACGCTAAATAATTTTAATAAAAAACCCCAGCAGATCAAGATGCTGGGGTTTTTTATTTTATATGCTCAATGCTATTTATTTACTTCGACCTCAAATATTGATGAGGGATTAGATAAAATATTCGTAGTTGATAAGAAATTTTTTTCAATTTGATCACTTAAATCAAAGTTTACTATATTAGGAGCAGTGACATCACCCGTGATATGATAGCTAAGTGACAATGCTTTATTAACTGGATTACCTATTAATGCTTGACCTAAATAGACAATGCCACCAATAAATGGGTTAAGAGTCACGACACCCGCAGTAGTTGCAACTGCAGTACCAAGCCTTGGCTCGACTGTTAAATAACTATCAACTGTGTTATTATTTAGATTAAGTGTACCAAATGAAGAAATTGATGCAGCATCACTAACTAGTTTGAGATTTTCAATCTTTAATTGATTACGTATTATACCTACTTTCATATCCCAGCTACTATAAGCAAAACCCTTACCAAAAAATGTGTTTAAATTTGCCCCACCTACACTAGTAAAAGAATTCAAACTAACAACCCCAAGTAATGTACCAAACAGCCCTGGATTTACTTGTGTAAACTCACCATTTTGTATATTTAAAGTTGCATACCCTAAGGTCTTTTTAATTCCAAAATTAGCAATACCACCACGCCATTTAAGCCCTAAGTCAAAAACACCATTACCAGACTTTAGATTATCACCAATATTTAGTTTATTAATCGTAGCACCATAATCTTTAATCTGGGTGCGTAGTCTTAATTCAGTATATTCTTTACTTTCCCCTAATCGATGATCTATAACCCTAAAAGTAGTTTTACTAGAGAAGTTAAGGAGTGTTGCACTTTCGATATAAAGATTATTATTTCTTTGTAATAAACGTGTATTTAATTCACCAAAATAATGATTGTGTACATAAAAATTTTTAATTTTAACAAATATATCTGGGATATTAGTTTTAGTAGTATTCAAATTAACCCTTGACTTATTTTGCATATCAATAAAATTCTCTTTAGAGACTAATAGCTTATCCAAATTTAGCCTCAGTTTATTATTTTGATAAATTAAATCACCATATATATCAGGCATATTAATACTTGTAATTATTTTACTAGCACTAACAGATGCATTGATATCGCCGCCATCAATATTATAATTATTTAACCATAAGGCGTCTGTATGTAGCTGAATTTGAATTGGATAGATACTAGCACCTACAGAGCCACTACTAGAAGAAGATAACTGCTCATAAAAATCCATCCATTTAGTTATATATAGATTTTTAAGATTAGCATTAATTGTCAAAGATGAATTATTATTGTACTTGATATTTAGTTCAGAAGTACCCAAGCCAACTTTACCTGACTTAAACTTCATATTGTTATCCATATTTATCAGAGCATAAAGTGTATCACCATAATTTATATTTAATTGATCAATATTTTGATTAAAATTTAGCGTTAATTTTTTAATTTCAGACTCGTTCTTATTTAGTGGCTCTGGAGCATCAAATCTAACACCTTGTAAATTACTAGAAACAGATACCTGTTCATTTGTAGCATCATAGTCTAATAATGTTACCGCTCGACCAGACAAAATATTATTTTTAGGAATACCAATTAACTCTCCAAGAGCCATATAGTCCAAATTTGGTGACAATAGCTGATAATGACTATCATCCAATATATTTATCTTTACATCAGAATTTATTGCATTAGCACTTAGATTACTTGCTATAATTCCTGTATTAGTAAAATTAAGGATTCCATTGAAATTACTAATATATGGAGTTTTTGCCCCAAAGTCTATATCATTATTTATAAAATTCCATTTACCACTAAGCTTTAACCTCTCAGGGGTAATTATTGGTAACTCAAGTTTGATTATAACCTTGCTTTTGCCAATAAGATTTTGCGGTTGATAGCTAAGTTTGGATTTTAAAGGTGTTGTTTTTAAATAATCAATAAAATCATATGTAGTGCCATAACCATAACTATCCATATCAATAATAGGATTATCTGCCATAAAGTCAGAAATAGTAGCTGAAGTATTTAAGATATTAAAATTATTTAAGCAGCCTGAAGTAATATTAACCTTCACCGCTTGGTTTTGAGCTGTTAGATTACCATTAAGATGCGTAACCCCACCCCAAGAAGATGCAAATTTCAAGGTAACATCACTAAAACTTTCACTATAGCTAAACTTACCACCACCATTATTAAATGGGATTTTATCAGCTTCACCATTTATTGATAAACTCAAATTACTTAAAGTTCCATTTGTCATCCCTGATTTTATAAAGTCACTAATAGCTTTTTGATTTTTAGGTATGTAATTTGTTGTATCAATGATTTTAATCTTGTCAATACTGGCTTTTAAATCAACAATATTACTCTCACTATAGTATTTACCTGAAGCATTTAAAGTAAAACCTTTAGTTTGTAGAATTGCTTTTTGTAAGTTAAATACAATTCCCAAATTTGATTCTATTACCCAATCAGCCTTAGCATTAATACTATCTATCATTATAGGCTTAACTAACCAATTTGGATAATCAAACTTACTATCTTTAAGGTTTATTAAGAGAGTTCCAGAATTACTCTCTAAGCTTAAATCACCATTGATATTGTTGATACTTGGGATAGTAGACTCTCTTGAACTAACTACAATATCATTAAAATGTGTATTTAATAGCATAGTTTCAGGTTTAAGTAAATTACCACCCCAACTAAAATTAATACTTTCAAAATACCCGCCTAAACTCACCTTATCACTAAACTTATAGATATTTAAGCCACTTAACCCCGCCAAATCAACTTTGGATAAATTTATTATACCACCTTTGTACAAAGTATAATTACCCAATATCCTAGCATGATTAAATATTGAACCACTTTCAGTATTAATAGTCAAATCATTACCATATATCTCGTAGACACCTTTAGAACTTTTATTTATATTAATCTCACCTAACAAGTTAGTCTTACCTTTAATTGGATTATTTAGAGCAAACAACTGGTGTAAATTACTATTAAATTTGAGATTCAGATATTCTAAATTACCGTTTAACACATTAGCTTTTAAATTAATATTATGATCTTTTTTATCGTGATCAGATATATTTAATTCACCACTACTCCAATTACTGATATCACTAAGTAATTTACCTTGAAACTTTAATTCTGAATTAATTTCACTTCTACCAAACATGGTTTTAAATGTCAAATTGTGCTTGAATTTTTGAGTGTTTATAAAATTAAAATTAACCTGCCGTAGATTGATTGGGTTTAAATCATACATTTGATTTATAAATGCTAGATTCAGATTCGATAAGTCAACTCTATGTAAGTCCAGTAAAAAACTTTCAAAATCAAAAGAGGACTTAGATTTGCTTTTTAGATTACTTACGATTTCATCATTTATGAATAAATTATAATCTTTATCATATTTTAGGGTTAAGTCCATGC
>CANEUJ010000028.1 GCA_947441745.1 Neisseriaceae bacterium
CAAAGACGTGGTGGACGTGGTAAAGCTGCAGCTACAACTCGTGAAGATGATTTTATTCATAGTTTATTTATGGCACACACACATGATTATGTTCTATGCTTCTCAACACTAGGGCGTTTATACTGGCTTAAAGTATACAACCTACCTGAAGGTAGCCGCACTACTCGTGGAAGACCTATTATTAATCTTCTACCGCTTCAAGCTGATGAAAAAATTACGAGTATCTTACCTGTTAAGGAATTCACTGATGATAAATTCTTATTCTTTGTAACCAAAGAGGGAGTAGTTAAAAAAGTAGAATTATCTGCATTCTCAAGACCAAGTAGTCGTGGTATTATTGCTATTAACCTAGACGAAGGCGATAGTCTTGCAGGGGTTACTATTACTGACGGCAGACAAGAGATTATGCTGTTCTCTGATAGTGGACAAGCTGTTCGTTTTAATGAATCAGAAGTTCGCCACATGGGACGTGTTGCACGTGGAGTTCGTGGTATAAAATTAAGTAGTGGTGCAAAAGTTGTAGCATTACTTACAACAGATGATGAACACGCACAAGTACTAACTGTTACTGAAAATGGTTTTGGTAAGCGTACTCCAGTATCAGAATATCGTGAAACTAAACGTGGAACCAAAGGTGTTATTGCTATTGCCGTTACTAAACGTAATGGGAAACTGGTAAATGCACAGCTAGTTGCTGATGATGATGAAATCATGCTTATCACAACTGGTGGTGTATTAATTAGAACTACTGTTGCCACAATACGTAAAACTGGACGTGCAGCTCAAGGGGTTACTCTAATCAATCTGGGTGCAGGTGAAGTATTAGTAGACGTAGCAAAAGTAGTTGAACGTGAAGATAATATTGGTGGTGATGATGCGATTGCTAGCGAACCAATAAATGGTGAATTGCTTTAGCATATAAATACCTATTTAAGGCTGATTTTGATATGACTGATTTATTTGTTGATATAAACAAACAGCAAGTTCATCACGAGTTTTAAAATCAGTACTTTTTACTATTGGTAATATAGTAATATTTATTACCAAATTTTTTACCTTTAAGGTATTAATTACTGTAGTAAACCAATTAACTTTTGAAAAAGTCACCTCAGTTGCAAGCTTATTATCTTCTTTACGATAACTAAGCACTATGGGGATAATATTACTTTTAGCCATTAAAGCGGCTTCTAGAATTGGAGCTTTAAAAGGTAGAATTTTTACTCCATCACTAGTGGTACCCTCTGGGTACAAGCCAACCGTAGAGCCATCAATCAAAACATTTGCCACTTGTTGATTTACACTTAATAATTGACGTTTATTACGACGATTAATAAATATAGTACCTCCAGCTTTAATAATCATGCTAAGAAAAGGCCATTTAAGCATTTCAACCTTACCTATATAGCGTAAATAACATAATCTAAGCATAACAACAGTATCAAGCCATGATATATGATTGGATACCACCATTGTATTTCTTAGTTCTATTGAAGATAAATCTACACCATGTAAATGAATTTTGGCACCAGTTGACAAAAGTAAGCATCTAGTCCATATTTTACGAATTGGATAACGGATTAGTTGAAGGGAAATATAATAAAGTATAAAAACGGCTACAACCAAAAATGCCATACTTAAAATTACAGCAACAAACCTTAACCAGGCAATCATACTTCGCATTACAACCTCATAACGAAATAAATATCAGACAAGATTTTAGCATAGCAAAATAATATTTCAGAAATATTTTACAATAGCAGCTCTGATAAATAATTGGCAACACCCTCTTCGTAATGATATCCAGCAACATCAGCTGCAGATGCTTTTACATGATCTTTGGCATTTGCCATTGCAACACCAAGCCCTACCCCTGATAGCATTGACATATCATTTTCACCATCTCCAAAAGCAATTATTTCATCTATGGGAATATTTAATGTACTTGCATAATATGCCAAACCATTAAACTTTGAGATTGTATTACAAGTTATTTCAAGATAATTAATATGAGACTGGGACACTAACAAAGTCTCATCTTTAATTAATTTGGCTTGAGCAATTGCTAATAAATGCGGCTCTCCTATCAAAGTTATTTTATTTACCTCATCGGGCAAATTATTTTCGCGAGGTAGAATAATATCACCTAGTATTGAAATCTCTTTGAGAGTATATGAATTTGGATATTCTATAATCCAGTCAAAACTATCATAATAATTTCTTGAAATTTGTTTATCTAATGTATTTAATGCTCCTCGTACTCTTTGAGTTGTAAAAGTTTTAGTATATAGTACATTATGTTTAGTATCAGTTATTAAGCTACCATTTAAAGCGATTTGATAGGTATCAGAAACCCCTAAAGCATGAGCTATTTTAATCACAGACTGTGGCATTCTTGCACTAACTAGAGTAAATAAATACCCTTGTTTTTTAAGCAGTGCAACTACCTTAATTAATTTACTACATACTTGATGATTATTACCCAAAATTGTACCATCAATATCAAATGCTATTAAGCTATATTTATTTTTTTTCAAGGTATTCCCCATTAAAGCTATCTTATAACATTATTTTTCTAAATATCCAATAATATATCACACTTCATAAAAAAAATAGTTGTATAATCACGGAATACGATAAACAATATGATTGATTATAAATTTTGATTTATTAAATTCAAGATTTTATTTAGGGAAAATGATGATTAAAAAAATATTATCAAATAATTCAAAAATTAAAGATCTAACTTTTTTTGCTCTTTTTTCATTAACATTTGGCTCCATAATGGGTAGTGGTGTATTTGATATACCACAAAATATTGCTAATCGTGCTGGTGCTATTGCAGTAGTTCTCCATTGGGGAATTGTTGCTGTAGGTATGCTTGCACTTGCTTGGTCATTTGTATATATATCAGGAAGACGCCCCGACATTAAAAGCGGTATTTATGGCTATGCTAAATTTGGGTTTGGTGACTTTGTAGGGTTTAATTCCGCATGGGGGTATTGGCTTAATGCTCTTCTTGGGAATGCAAGTTATCTTATTTATATTTTTGCAACCTTGGGTAATTTCTTTGGCATCTTTGGACATGGTGCAACAGCTGGAGGAACCTTACAGTCATTTATTGGTGAATCTATACTAATCTGGATTGTGTATATAGTAATTTCTTTGGGAATCAAAGAAGCATCATATGTAAACATTATGATTACTACTGTTAAAATCTTAGCTCTAAGTGCTATTATTTTAGTATTTTGTTATGGCTTTCAATGGCATACGTTCAAAATTAATATGTCTACCCTTGATTTACATTTAGGTAGTATGTTAACTCAAATAAAAAGTACCATGCTTGTAACTGTATGGGATTTTATTGGGATTGAAGCTGCTTGTATTTATGCTATTCATGCCAAATCAATGAAAGATGTTGCACGGGCTACTATGTTAAGCGTTATAGTAGTACTAATAATCGATACCCTAATTTCAGTATTACCATTTGGGGTTATGACAACAGCCTCAATTCAAGCCCTTCAAACACCATCTACTGCTGGGATAATGGCAAGTGTAATTGGCCCTATTAGTGGTAATTTAATTCGTTTCTCAGTTCTAATTTGTGTAGTAGGGGCACTACTTGCTTGGCAAATGCTTGCAACTAATATTGTCTATCTATCTGCAATTGACAAAACAATGCCACGAATTTTTACTAAACTAAATAAAAAACTCGTACCTAGTAATGCACTTTTATTCAGTAGTATTATATTACAATTGTTTATAGTTTGTGCCTATAAAAGTGGTGCAATTTATCTAAATATGATACAAATAGCAACAAGCCTAGTATTGGTACCCTATCTACTTGCTGCAATGTATGCTTTTAAATTAATTATCACTGATAAAAAAATCTATTATTATGAATTAATCAAAGGAATAGTAGCCGTAACATACTCTATTTGGCTCATTTATGCTGGTGGATTAAAGTATTTGGCAATCTCAAGCATTATGTATTTTATTGGTATATTTGTATTTTATAAAGCACGCCACGAGAATGGGCAAAAACTATTAATGAATAAATTTGAAGTCTTAATGTTCCTAGTAATTATAGTAACTGCAATATCTGCATTTGTATTATGGTACAATGGTACAATAATGCTTGGTTAACATAGTAAATTTTAGATAATATAAAATGCCCCAAAATACTTCAACAAATAATCCAGATTTCAAAGACCTAACATTCTTTGCATTATTTTCATTAACATTCGGTTCTATAATGGGTAGTGGTGTATTTGATATACCACAAAACATTGCCAATCGTGCTGGTGCTATAGCTGTTGTCCTTAATTGGGTTATAGTTGCTATTGGGATGATTGCTCTTGCCTGGTCATTTGTATATATATCAGGAAGACGTCCAGATATTAAAAGCGGTATTTATGGCTATGCCAAATTTGGGTTTGGCGACTTTGTAGGATTTAATTCTGCATGGGGATACTGGCTAAATGCTATTCTTGCTAATGCTAGCTACCTTATATTTATTTTTGCTACTTTGGGTAACTTCTTTGGCATCTTTGGACATGGAACATCCGCAGGTGGAACCTTGCAAGCATTTATTGGCGAATCTTTATTAATCTGGGTTGTGCATATTGTAATTTCAATAGGGATAAAAGAAGCCTCATATATAAATATTATGATTACTACTGTTAAAATCTTAGCTCTTGGGGCTATTATTGTAGTATTTTGTTATGGCTTTCAATGGCATACTTTCAAAATTAATATGTCTACCCTTGATTTACATTTAGGTAGTATGCTAACCCAAATAAAAAGTACCATGCTTGTAACTGTATGGGATTTTGTGGGGATTGAAGCTGCTTGTATCTATGCTATTCATGCCAAATCAATGAAAGATGTTGCACGGGCTACTATGTTAAGCGTTATAATAGTACTAATAATCGATACCCTAATTTCAGTATTACCATTTGGGATTATGACAACAGCATCAGTTCAAACGCTTCAAACTCCATCTGCTGCAGGAGTAATGGCAACTGTAATTGGCTCTATTGGTGGTAATTTGATTCGTTTCTCTGCCCTAATTTCTGTAGTAGGAGCACTTCTTGCTTGGCAAATGCTTGCAACTAATATTGTCTATCTATCTGCAATTGACAAAACAATGCCACGAATTTTTACTAAACTAAATAAAAAACTCGTACCTAGTAATGCACTTTTATTTAGTAGTATTATATTACAATTGTTTGTAGTTTGTGCCTATAAAAGTGGTGCAATTTATCTAAATATGATACAAATAGCAACTAGTCTAGTATTACTACCGTATCTACTTGCGGCAATGTATGCTTTTAAATTAATTATCACTGACAAGAAAATCTATTATTATGAATTAATAAAAGGAGTGCTGGCCGTAACATACTCTATTTGGCTAATTTATGCTGGTGGATTAAAGTATTTGGCAATCTCAAGCATTATGTATTTTATTGGTATATTTGTATTTTATAAAGCACGCCACGAGAATGGTCAAAAACTATTAATGAATAAATTTGAAGTCTTAATGTTCCTAGTAATTATAGTAACTGCAATATCTGCATTTGTATTATGGTATAATGGTACAATAGTACTTGGATAAATTATAAGCAATTATAAATAGTCAAATTTAAAGGTAGTAATAATGCTACGTATATTTTTGTATCTAGTTTGTTTTAGCGTAAATGCAATGGATGTATCTACTATCCTTAAGAAATACTCTACTCAAATCCCATCAAATACCAAACAACTCATTTTAGTTAAAGCTCTTAACACTCCAGAAGCTGAAGTGTATCCCTTACAAAGAAATGAATCTAGTTGGATACAAGTTTTGCCAACAATTAGTGCAAATATTGGTTCAAGAGGTATTAGTTATAATAAAATAGAGGGGGATGACAAAACTCCTGCTGGGTTATTTCCACTCGGAGCTGCTTTTGGTAACGAATCGATGACGCTTAAAATTAATTATCGTCAAATAACTGCTATTGATAAATTTATTGATGATCCTGATGATCCAAAATACAATCAATGGGTACATGGTACAACAACGGCTAATAGCTATGAAAATATGCTAAGAGATGATGGCATCTACAAATATGGTATCATTATTAAATACAATATGAATCCAATTGTAAAAAGGCGTGGCAGTGCTGTTTTTATGCATGTCTGGTATGGTTATAATATTGGTAGTATTGGTTGCGTAACAGTTTCAGAAGAAAATATGCTAAAAACCCTCCAATGGCTAGATAGTTCCCTAAATCCGTATATCCTAATTACTAATTAAGGCTGAAGTGACTTAAATCCATTTTTTAATGAATTAAAAACTTTAAAACTCGAGGCAATATTATTTTCAATAATTGATACCTGTTCTTTTTGAATTAGTTCGTACAGTTTAGTTTGGGATCTAATTATTGCTATATAGCTTTCATAATAACCCTGGATAAACCCTAGATTAGGTAAAATAGTGTCTAACATTTGTGGGGGCTTTATCTCAAGCTCTATTTGATCTAAGCTTTGTTTTTCGGCACTAATTGAATTACGCATTATACTACTTAATTTTGACATAATTTCTACCTTTAAATTTTTAAACTAAGATTGCTCGTATTTCTTTAACTAAAGACTTTAGCTCATCTTTAGCTTTTGTATTATCCAAATCATGAACTGAACCACCAAAAGCAGCTGCTTGTCTATACGCAGTTCTTTGGTAGATATCAGTCTTCGTCTTTGGAAACTCAAATTCTTCAATTAAAACTAGTGCTTCTTTGGAAATACTAATATTACCTTGGCACATATTAGCAACCAGTCTAGTTTGTAGATTTTCATTCATTATCATAACATTATTGATTAGTTTTTGAATACCAATAGCTGACCATAAATCGGTTGGGGATGGCACTATGGGAATCAAAGCTAGATTAGCAATCATTAGAGCTGATCCCGTAAAAGGATTTTCTACCGCAGGAGGACAATCAACTACTATATACTCATAATCATTTAGATATTTTTTAATTTCGCGATGTGCTTTATCGCCTGCATTCGCTAAACCCATTACTGATGCCGGAAATGGTTTATCGTCTGAGCTACTAGCCGCCCAACGAGTCGCACTTCCTTGTGGGTCGCCATCAACAACTAAGACCTTATTTTTAAGCCCAAGAGTAGCGGCAAGATTCATAGTAAGCGTGGTTTTACCACAACCACCTTTTTGATTGGTAACAACGATCACTTTAGCTGTCATAATAATGCACCGCAGTAAAAGAACTATTATATCTTAGACAGGTAATTTTTTGTAAAAAAGATTTCAAATTCGAAAGATATAGTTAAAAACGTGAATAAAATTTAATTATAAGGATCCATACTCAAGTTTAGAGCTCTAAACTTGACTATGGAATTTAAAAACTCAAAAAATAGCTACTTTTTGTCAAAAATCTCTAAATAAGGTTTAAATGAAAATATTTACCAGACTTAAACCTCTCATCATTTAGAATAAATGCTTTTATGATATATTTTTTCAAGCGTTTTGTTGCCTAAATTCTAAACGGTGTACCTTGTTGTGATTTGACATGGTAATCAACTGCAATAATTACATCTAGATTGTATAACTTCACATTTATTTCTTGCGTCTTGCCTTCTATTGCTCCATGTATAGTGGTTCGTCGGAAATCCCTACATACCTCGCTTTCATTAAGTTCGCCTTCATTAAATATATTATTAATATGTTCTATAATGGTGCTTCTACTCTTAACAAATAATCTAGTTATATCAGATTGTGATAGCCATACTGTTTCATCTTTAAGAGCAATTAAAACTGCAAAAACTTAAATATCTAATTATTTAATAAAAAATTTACATAATTACTAATACCATCCTCCAAACTCAAAAACTCATGCTCACAATGAGCTTCACGTAAATAGTCTAAATTGGCTTCTGTATAACACTGATAACGCCCTGCCAAATCTCCTGGGAAAGGAATATACTCAATAACACCATCTTTAATAGCTTCCTCAAGTGTTAATTGAGGCTCATTTTTGTGAACTCTACAAGCATTAACTGTTGCTAATGCCAGAGAATTAAAACTTCGTGCTTTACCAGTACCACAATTATAAATACCAGAGATTTCTTCAACTTCATTAATATGGTTATTAAAGAAAAACATATTGATTTTAACCACATCTTCAACAGAAATAAAATCACGTACCTGTTCACCATTGGCATAACCCTGACAGCCTTCAAATAATTTTACTTTACCAGTTTCTTGATATTGATTAAAATTATGAAGCACAACAGATGCCATCCTACCTTTATGAAACTCTCTTGGCCCATAAACATTATAATAACGAAG
This sequence comes from Neisseriaceae bacterium, assembly GCA_947441745.1. Classification (GTDB taxonomy): domain Bacteria; phylum Pseudomonadota; class Gammaproteobacteria; order Burkholderiales; family UBA11063; genus Aquella. The sequence continues at coordinate 8,348 of CANEUJ010000028.1, forward strand.
ACCAACAACTGGTGCTGTTAAACCTGTTTCATAATAGCGTCTAACCATTTGATCAAATAAAAACTTTGAATATGCATACACATTTAGCGGTAGCTCATGCTCTAACTCTTCAATAAAAGCTTCTTTATTACCATACACTGATGCTGATGACGCATACACAAAAGGAATTTCATTCTTTTGAGCAAACTCCAAAAGAACACTTGAATACTCATAATTATTTTTCATCATATAACGACCATCTTGCTCAGTCGTAGCTGAACATGCTCCTTGATGGAATATATAATCAATTTCATTATTATAATTACCATCAGCAATTTCTTTAATAAAATCCTCTTTGTCCACAAAATCCAAGATCTGACAATCAGCTAGGTTTTTTATCTTAGACCCATTGGTTAAATTATCTACCGCTATAATATCAGTATAACCCAAATTATTTAATGCTTTCACTAAATTTGAGCCTATAAAACCAAAAGCTCCAGTTACTACAATAATCATTAGCTCTTCTCCCTATATTACAATATTTTTTCTATATCTTTTACTAATGCTTCAGGTGTAGTAATCGATGCAAAACGCTCTACAACTTCACCCTTACGATTAACTAAAAACTTAGTAAAATTCCATTTAATTGCTTCACTACCAAGTACACCTTTAGCAGAGTTTTTTAGGAATTTATATAATGGATCTGTATTATCCCCATTAACATCAATTTTAGCAAACATAGGAAAATTAACATCATAAGTTAAGCTACAAAATTCTTTTATCTCAGCCTCATCACCTGGCTCTTGGCTACCAAATTGGTTACATGGAAAACCTAATACAACCAAACCCTTGTCTTTATAATTTTTGTATAATTCTTCAAGACCTGTATATTGTTTGGTAAACCCACATTTACTTGCAGTATTAACTATAAGTAAAACTTTATCTTTATAAATCGATAGATCAATCATTTGACCATCAATGCTTTTTACTTTAAAATCATAAATTGTTTGCATAAAATACTCCTAAAAATTTAATGGATCCCAGCCTCCGCTGGGATGACGTGTGTAAAGCACTAGGATAGCACGCAAAGAGAACGTCATCCTCGACCAAAATATAATGCGGCCCCAATAAGAATCGAGGATCCATACTCTAACTGTTTTTAGGGCAAGGGCATGGATCCCAGCATCCGCTGGGATGACGAATAAAGTGCTGGGATGACACAAATAAAGTGCTGAAACCACCCAATAAAACGACTGGGACTACGCCGTTGTAATACGTAGCTGCCAAATTTTAGCACATCTACAAAGTATAGCTGCGATCATTGTTTGTAAAACCAAGCCAGTCAGAGACATCAATCCCGTGCGAAAAACCAATAACTTTAAAAACCTCTCCCATTTCATTAGGTGAAGTTAAATAATTAACCTGACTAGTTAAGCGTAAATACTCGCTATCACTTAATTTTTGATGCCACAAATCCAGTAACTCCACCATCCCACAATTTAATAAAAACCCTGCTTGGGTTGTATAACCAATAAAATCAAGCTCGTTATGAATAGCAGTTGTAGCAATACTAGTAAAATCAACACTTGTAGTAATATCAATCAAGCCTGGATATACCAGGATATCATCTAATAACTGATGCCTAAAAAAACCTCTTAGGGTTCCCGTGGCTTTAGCTAAGGAATAATATTCACTCTCAGAATGTCCATAGTCTATTAATAAAACAAACCCTCTGTTCAAAGACTGTGCCAAAGATTTTATAAAACCGCGGTTATTGAGGCTAATCTCACTAGTATAATAATCCGCATTTAAATTTATTTTTTTTGCAATCTCTAGTAGTTCTGGTGATTGAAGCGGCACTTCTTTATAAACTAGATTATTATTACTATCTACTGAAATAACCCGCTCATTAAGTTTGCCATTATCCCATACTATAATATCACATGGCTGTGCATCAAGCACTTCATTTGCCAAAATAATCCCATCAAAATCGCTAGGAAGACTATCTAACCAAAATATTTTAGTTAATAAGTGTGGAGCTTTATCACTAATAAACGATTTTTGTAGGCTAACTAAATTAGCACTTAACTCTAGTACAAAGTAACAACTAACCTCATCCCCAAGAAACATAAGTAAATCAAGCATCATTTGCCCATTACCCGCACCAATTTCTAAAATATTGCGGTTATTTGGAATATGTTCCAATAATTCTTTTAGCTGTTTGGCGATACATTCACTAAATACTTTGGATACCATAGGTGCGGTAATAAAATCCCCAGCTTCACCAAACTTATGTAGCAGGTTATTATAATAACCATAATCTTTTTCGTATAAAGCAAGTTCCATATACTGACTAACTGAAATCGCATCACATCCAATTTTATCAATTATTTTTTGTTTTAAACTATTAGTCAAAATAAGTTCTTCTGGGTGTAAATCAAAATTCATTTATTTTAACCCCAAAAGTCTATGTTTATTAGACTCATAACAGCTAATACCAAGAATAAGACCAAATATTGATGCAATATATACATCACTTATCCAATGGTTTAGGGTATAAACTCTTGCAAATTCCATTATAATCACACATAATACCAGTATGGTTTTCACTAAATTGGTTTTAACACTCAGAAAAAACGGGGTAACTGCAGCAACTATTGTTACTACATGGCCTGATGGCATACTATTATACGCATAAAACAAATCAGTAAAATGCCTGGCACCTGTTGCAAAAAAATGGAAGAAATTAAATGGATCCATGCCAATCCCAGGTCGCTCACGATTAAATACAAACTTCATTACCGCATTAAATAAACCAGCATAAATTGACGCCATAAAGCTTATTTTTGCAACTATTGCCATTTTTTGTTGCCCTAAAAACTGAAAGAGCAGAAAAAATGTAAAAATAACAGTGCCAATAAACCAACCCTCACCCATAGCATTTATAAAATCAACGCATTTATAAAAACTATGATTGTAATAATCTTTGGATAATTGTGATATTGGCATATCTATAAACATGATTATCACAAAAAGGATTATCAACACTAACAATATACGCTTAGGGTGAGATTGCACAACAGTTTTAAATTGCCCCCACATTCCAACCCAATAACCATCGCGAATAAAATCAACTATATAAAATGCCGCAACTAATGCATAAAATAATCCAATCACTAGTAGCGGTTGGGGCATTTTAATATATTCAATCATTTGGTAAAATTATCACAAACTATTTTTCACTACTGAGACTATCTTATCTTGCGTTGCTTCATCAAGATATGGATGCATCGGTAAACTAACTATGCTTTTTGCAACTCTCTCAGAATGAGGTAATGGCTGATTATCATAATATTTTGCTAATGCTGGTTGTAAATGTAGTGGTATTGGATAATGAACTGCAGTTGGAACCCCTTGAGTATTAAGCTTTTCAATAAAATTATCACGGTTTTTAACTATCAAAGAGTACTGTGCATAAACATGAGTATTACCTCGTGCAGTATAAGGAGTTATACAATCTGTATCTTTTAATAATTCATGATAACGTTTACCTATTTTATCACGAAGCTCTACTTCTTTTGGAAACACACGCATTTTTGCCAATAATATACCAGCTTGTATGGTATCAAGACGACCATTTAGCCCCAAAATCTTATGATGATAGCGTGCATCTTGGCCATGGATTCTAATCCAACGAATTTTCTCATTAAGAGCTTCGTCATTGGTAAAACAAGCACCACCATCACCATATGCACCTAATGGCTTGGATGGGAAGAAACTAGTACACGAAATTGTAGTCATACTACATGAATGTTTATCATTATGCTTAGCCCCAAAACTTTGGGCAGCATCCTCAATCACCGCTAGATTATGTTTAGCAGCGATTTTATTAATCGCATCAATATTAGCACATTGACCAAATAAGCCAACGGCGATAATTGCTTTAGTCCTCGGTGTTATTGCAGCTTCAATTAGCTCATGGTCAAGATTATAAGTATCTGGATCAATATCAACAAATACAGGCTTAACTCCAATGAGAGCCGCCATTGATGCTGTTGCAATAAAGGTAAATGCTGGAACAATAACTTCATCATTAACCCCAATATCAAGTGCCATTAAAGCTATTAATAACGCCTTAGTACCATCAGCAACCCCGATACAATGTTTGGCACCTGTATAGTTGGTTAAAACTGACTCTAATTCATCTACTTTTTTACCCATTATGTACTGGCCTGAATCAAGAACTTCATTAATCTCTTTTAATACATCTTGTTTAATATATTCATACTGTTTTTTTAAATCAATAAATTGCATTTTTAACACTTTCTATTTAAAACTTCTAAACCATTTTCCGAAACAAAATAATCAAGCTGAACATCAAAATTCTCTTTGGGTAAATCACCCAAATACATTTGAATAGAATATCCAGCACCACATAGTTTTGGTATTTTCTCTGCTAAATTCATAATATCACCCAAGGTAGCATCATAATAGCCACCACCTTTACCAAGACGGTACCCTCTCTTATCTATAGCTACTAATGGTAATATAATTAGGTCTACATTATACCACTTCATTGGATTAGTAGGTATATAGTCAGGCTCCACAAAAATACTCTTTATTGTAAAATCATATGGCATTAATAACATTTGACGTTCTTTGTGATAAGTAACAGGTTGAAATAATTGCTTTTGCTCCTTAATACAATAATCAATTATAGGAGCCAAACTAATCTCCCATCCATAAGCATGATATATGGCAATTTTGTTTACACTATCAAGTAATGGCTTTATATTATCTAAAAGCTTTTTAGAATATTCAAAACGCTGATTAATATCTAATTTTTGACACTTAATAATAAATTCGCTACGAAGTATATTTTTCTCATTGTGCATAAAATTTCACTCATAAGTTTTTGGCTAATTATTATAGCATTTATAAATCTGAGATAAATTAATTTTACAATTTCATAACATAAAACCCCTAATTTAGTTAGGGGTTTTATAGTTACGTATTTATCATGCCATCCACTTAATACACTTAAGTGGGTTGCATCAGTTACTAATTAAGGTGATTTACAGATACTTGTAGTAAATCTCTGCTGACATAATGCTTGATCTGCCATTGTTACACTTGTAAGTGGGCAAGCATGGAATGGGGAGTTACCACTAATACTTTTTACATTAGTCATAATTACACTCTCAAGGTTGTAGTTATACGCGAATGCCCAATTACCAATATTTATTACCTTAGGCATATTTACACTCGTAAGTGCACATCTGGCGAATGCATCCTGGCTAATAGTTTCTACATTAAGCATATTTACACTCGTAAGTTGGCCGTCATTCATAAAGGCACCAATACCAACATTTTTTACATTCGGCATAGTTACACTTGTAAGTGCGGTGTTACCCCTGAATGCATTATCACCAATAGTTCTTACATTAAGCATATTTACACTTGTAAGTGCGGTGTTATCCCTGAATGCATTATCACCAATAGTTCTTACATTAAGCATATTTACACTTGTAAGTGAGGTGTTACCAGCGAATGCCCAATCAGCAATCTTTGTTACCACAGGCACATTTATACTTTCAAGTGCTATGGCATTATGGAATGCAAAAGTACCAATAGTTGTTACCAAAGGCATATTTATACTTTTAAGTGCGGAGTTACCATTGAATGCAGTATCACCAATAGTGTTTACATTAGGTATATTTACACTTGTAAGTACTCTGCTACCTCTGAATGCACCAAGACCAATAGTTGTTACATTCGGCATAATTACACTTTTAAGTGCGGAGTTAGCAGGCACGGTGTCATTCTCAAATGCAAGACTCTCAATAGTTGTTACATTCGGCATAATTACACTTGTAAGTGCTGTGTTATTATAGAATGCACGATAACCAATAGTTGTTACATTCGGCATAGTTACACTTGTAAGTACTTTGTTACCCTTGAATGCATTAGCACCAATAGCTGTTATATCGGTCGGGATAACTA
>CANEUJ010000029.1 GCA_947441745.1 Neisseriaceae bacterium
AATATATACGCCTAAAAGACCTATCTTATTTATTATTATATCATATCACATTTTATTTTTTGTTTTTTTATTTCGTTGTATTTATTAACATAACTTTTGTAATTTTAACCAGTAGAAAATATAATTCAGGTATAATAACTCGTTAGTGTAGAATTTACTTTTGGAAATAAAATGAATAAAAAAATCTTAGTCGCATTATTTTTAAATATATTTACATTCCATGTTATGGCTAATTCTCTAATTATTAAAGCAGATAAGGCCTACACTACTGGGAATTTAACAGCACTGGGTACAATATATAGCACTGTCCCACAAAATCAAGTCATCAGTTATTTATATGCTAAAGCCATGCTAACTAAAGATGTTGCCAAATATGCCGAATATTTTATTGCAAATAGCCCAAATAGCTATATGCGAAACGATTTGATCCATCAGCTATTGATTTTTAACTTTAATAATAATAGTTATGCTGATTATAAACGAATATTTAGTTTACTTGATATCTCAGGGAGCAATCAAAACGAAAAATGTGGCTTTGATTATTCAATATATATGACAAAAAGCGGCACCCCCACACTTGACATTAGCACTCTTATCAATAATAATATACCTAGCTGGTGTGCTAATTATATAGCAATCAAGTACCAAAAAGGTGATATTAGCACATTTGAACGTAATATTATGCTTAATAACTTGATTATTAATAGCAAAACAGATATTTTTAATCAAATTGCAAATCACATAAAAATTCATCCAATTAGTTTTGCACATTATGATGAAACAACTACTAAAAAACTACCAAATAATAAAGATTATAACTTCTTGGTCGTTAATAGAATAGCTAATATAGGGCATAAAAACCCTGATATCGCCCTAAAGGAGCTAAAACAATCAGATGTTGATTCTGATACAAAAGCCTTTCTTGGTAATTATCTAGCGATGCAATTTGCACAAAAGCATGACTTTGAAACCGCACTTAGTCTATACTCAAGTTATGGCAATGACTATATGAGTAACGAAGAGTACGAATGGCAAGTACGAAGTTATTTATACTACGGCAACTGGTCAAAAGTAATTGATAGTATTAATGAAATGCCAGAGAGCCTTAAAACCAAAAATGTTTGGCTATATTGGATGGCTAAATCATATGCACAATTAGGTGAAACTCAAAAAGCTACAACTTTTTTTAACCAAATTCCTCAAGATTTTTCTTATTATTCAATGCTAACTCAGTCAGAAATAGAAAGTGGTACGATATTTAAAACCAACCATTCCAACACTACCTCACTTAGCTCCAAACAATATGCAATTAATGCTAAATCAGCCTTATCACTATATCAAATCGGTAAATCTGAAGGAAGTAAGAATTTAACCAATATTGCAACAGCCGAGTGGAATTATGCTGCTAAACAAGCAACAGATGCTGATTTATTATCTATGAGCAACCTTACTAGCAAACAAAGTATCTATGATTTGAGTATTTCAGCAGCTAACCAGATGGACAATAGATATCTTGAACTAAGCTTTCCCACTCCATTTTTAAGTAGCTATAAAAAATATAGTGCAAATAATTCAATTGATAAATCCTATGCTCTAGCGATTTCGCGTCAAGAAAGTAGATTTAATTATTGGGTTATTGCATTTGATGGTGGTGTTGGACTTATGCAAATAATGCCCCAAACTGCAGCATATATTGCACAAAAATCTGGTTCCAACAACTGTTACAAACAAAGCCCTGATTGCAATATTAAATTTGGCACTTGGTATCTAGGAAGCCTATATAGTAAATTTGGTAATAATATAATATACTCAAGTGCTGGATACAATGCTGGCCCAAATCGAGCTCGCAGATGGCAAGATAAGCTTGGGAGGTTAGACAATAAAATTCAAATTGAACTAATCCCTATCTCAATAACCCGTGATTATGTACAAAAGGTATTAACCAATAAAGCTGCTTATGATACTGAATTTGCAAATAAGAATACTATTAATTTACTTGCTTATATTGATAATATCAGTAAAAACCACTATGTAACTGGCGTTGATGACGATAACACAGATGCTCAAAAAATTAACAATTAGTTGACCTAAAGATGCAAATCTATAAAGTTGGTGGCTTTATTCGCGATAAGCTACTTGGAATTCCATCTAATGACACTGATTTTGTAGTTGTAGGTAGCACTCCTGAGGCAATGATAAAACTAGGTTTCAAACCTGTTGGTAGTGACTTTCCCGTGTTTTTACACCCCAAAACAAAAGAGGAATACGCCCTTGCTAGAAGCGAAAAAAAAATCTCTATTGGCTATCGCGGGTTTACATTTAATGCAGCACCTGATATATCTCTTAAAGATGATCTAGCACGGCGTGATATAACTATTAATGCAATCGCTGAAGATGAATATGGAGATCTAATTGACCCATTTGGCGGGCAGAATGATTTAAAGAATGGGATAATTCGCCATATAAGTGATGCTTTTACTGAAGACCCTCTTCGAGTGCTTCGAGTTGCAAGGTTTAGTGCCAAACTAAACTTCAAAGTTGCTGATGAAACACTAGTACTCATGAAAAAAATTGTGAGTAGCAAAGAACTTAAAAGTCTAAGCACCGAACGTATATGGCTTGAAATTAATAAAGCCATCATGACTTACCATAGTAGTAACTTTTTTCAAACTCTCAATAGTTGTAACGCATTAGAACAAATACTTCCAGAATTTGTACCTCTAGTTAAAAACTTAGATAATTTTAATCTATTTACAACCATGTCTCACGTAATGAGTGATGACAATTACCAAATTCATAAACGCTTGGGTATACTTTTCTATTTTGTAGCTAGTTATTTTAATATTGAACAAAGCTGTGAATTCATAAATAAATCAGGGATGAACAAACAATCAAAAGGTATGGCATTTCTCATAGTAAAATATTATAATAACATTAAAATGCTAAATAAATTAAGTGTTAATGCAATATATGATATTATTACTCATATCGATCCATCACGCAGAATTGAACGCTATGTAGATTTTATTGATCTTAGTTATTTTATAGCTATTAGTAAAAATGAAACTCAAACACTACATCACCTTGAATTAATAAAACAAATTATCAATGATTATAAAAATATTAAGTATAGCAAAATAAGACAATCTAATCCAAATGACTTTATAAGTATTATTAAAGAAGAGAAACTAAAAATAGTTAAAGCTGTTCTAACTACTACTAACACAGTATAAAGGATTAATAATTATCACTATGCCACCAATATTTAGTAAAGCAATAATTAAATACATAACAGTATGTTAACTATTTAGCCTTAAATTTACAATAAAAATCATTGACAACTAATGAAATAGTTTGGTATAACTATGTCTGCGTAGTATTTAAATTTTTAAGCCTAATTTTTTTATTGGAGTGAACTATATGAATAAATCTCAATTAATCGAAGCAATTGCTAGTCATGCGGATATTTCTAAAGCAAAAGCTGGCGAAACTGTTGATGCTTTTATCAAATCGGTGACTAGTGCTCTTAAAAATGGTGACACTGTTACTCTAATTGGTTTTGGCTCTTTCTCGACTGCTAAACGTGCCGCACGTGTTGGTCGCAATCCTAAAACTGGTAAAGAAATCAAAATTTCAGCAACTACAACACCTAAATTTAAAGCTGGTAAAGCATTAAAAGACGCTGTTGCTAAAAATAAATAAATTATTAGAAACTCTATAGATGTCAGTTTGCTGGCATCTTTTAAATACAATGAAAAAAAATCTGTGCATAATATTAGTATTTAATGTAATAGTATCAGGGTGTGCTTGGTTTGGAGGAAATAATACTTCCTCACGAAAACTGACCAAAACAAATATCCCAAAACTCCCACAATCTCAAAAGCCAGGTGGCATAGGTGACAACTGGAGATACATTGGTACTACTAATGATAACTCTATGATTGATGAAATTAATGTAAATAGTATTAGCTCTGGAGTTAGTAGTGATAATGCCCAAATATTTAATTTTGAAGATCGTAAGACAGTAACAGCACCAAATAAATTTGCTTACCCAACTAACGAGCCTAGGTTTAAATATCTAATCTCATCTTGGCAAATTAATTGTAGTACACAGGAATATCTGATGCGTACAACAACACTATATAATGACACAGGAACAAAGCTAACAGCATACGACTATACTAATAATAGCAATATCAAATGGCTAAAACTAGGTAATGGAAGCTTTGCTCAAATGCAATATAATTTTATTTGCCTAAATATTAACCGTGATCTTGGCTATTAAAACCACCTTTAATTAGTTTGCCTAAATATTTCCAAAGTAAAACTTAACATTGAATCTACAAATGCTTCTCCCACTACATTTAATTTCTAAAAATATTCTGTAAATACCTTATTTGCAACAACTTACTAATTTTAAACAAATAATTCATCTAGCTGATGGAGACAATATAACTCACAGTGATCTTTAATTGTAATATCTAAACTAAAGTTACTGCTAAGTTTTATGATTGTAGCTAGGTTTTATTAAGGATATAATCTAGAAAATTATAAACATTGACAGGATAAAATAAAATGCCTAAGAGAACAGAGCTAGAGTTTGACTATACAGTTCCAGACAAATTAATGCCAAAACTACCTGGTGAGTATCGTGGTAAAAAACGCAATGCTTGTAAAATGGTTATTTTAGATAAACTACATCAATCTATTTCACATAAAGACTTCAATAACATATTTGATTATCTAAGTCCAGGTGATGTAGTTGTGATAAATAATAGTTGTATGATTAATAATGTCTGTACTGGACATATAAATGATACTAATGCAATTATTTATATACGCTCATTTTTACCTGATGATAGATGCCTAATTAATCTTGACTACAATAACTTAGCACTTCAAATTGATGATAAAATCCAAATTGAAAATAATTTATACCTTACAGTTCTTAGTACCAACAACATCAACTCTACTATAGAGGTAAAAATATCAAATCAAAATCAATTAATATCAGTATTAGCAGATACCAGTGATTGGAATGATTGTATTATTGACAAATTAACTTTTTTAGCTAATCCTGGTGCTTATAATTCAGTTTATGCAACCAAGAAAGGCTCACTACAACCACCTTCGGCAGGACTTCATTTTGTAGAAGATACACTTACAAAACTAAAAAACATGGGGGTATCAGTTGTTCCAATTACACTTCATGTTGCATACGGTTCAGATTTAATAACCTCAAAATTTATTCCCGAAAATATAGAAGAATATAAGATTGCAGCAGAATATTATCAAATTAGTCAAGAAACAGCTAAGATTATCAATGAAGCCAGACAAAATAATAAAAAAATTGTTGCTATTGGCACAACAGTAGTAAGAACCCTAGAAACTACAACTTTAATGGAAAATGGTGTTGCAGTAACTAATCCTTCATCTGGATGGAGTGAATTATTTATTTATCCAGGATATCAATATAAGGCTATGAATATAATTTTTACCAACCTCCATCGCCCACATTCTAGTCATCTAATGTTAACTATTGCAGCGGCAGGAAAGAATCTCACTGAACAAGCATATAGGGAGATTCTTAGGTTGGAGTACGAATTTGATTTATTTGGCGATTGTATGTTAATTACTGATGTTTTGCACCAAAACGAGTAGAGCGATAAATAATAGTGCTTAACGTAATCAATAGGCACCAAATTACAATGAACCAATTACCGAATAGTTCATAAGGAGTGGTGCCTACCATTCCTATAACTGAGTCTTTAAGAGTATCTCTTCTAAATACTGGTAATTGTGACTGAATCTCGCCATATGGATTAATAATAGCCGTAATGCTAGTATTGGTCTCTTGAATAAAGTAGCGTTGGTTTTCTAGAGCACGAGCCCTAGACAGCTCGAGATGTTGATCCATCGCAATAGTGGTACCATACCATACCATATCGCTTAAATTAACCATCAAAGTAGAGTTTTTTGCATCCTCAATTAATTCACTACCAAAACCATTTTCATAACAGATATTAAATGCTAGTTTTTGATTAGCAGCAATTAGTAAAGGCTGTTTATCTTCTCCCTTGCTAAAGCCAACCATAGGTAAATTTATAAGATGGTACAATGACCCTAAAATCCATTTGGCTGGGATGTACTCTCCATAAGGAACTAGATGGCGCTTAGCATAATAAGGATGCCCTTTATTAGTTAAAACTATAGCTGCATTTACATAGTTATTTTGTTTGTCAATTATAACTGGCATACCAAGTATCAAGGCTTCGTTATTAATTTTAGCATATGACTCTAATGAATCTAAATAACCGTATGGAAGGTTTGATGCAAACTGCGAAATACCAGTTTCAGGTATCATAACTATATCTGCTTTGGTGTTTTTTATTGCTTCAAGATAAAAATCAATACTATTTGAGCCAGTCCACTTAGCACCCTCTGCGATATTACCCTGGATTAGAGCTACATCAATTGGTTTGCCATAAACTTTAGTATAATGGATAGATTGCAATGAACTCCCAATAATTACCAAAATAGCTAAATAAACTGTAGTGAGTCGATAAGCCATCTTTGAAATATTTACTTTACCCAACGTTCGTGCAACAATCAAATATAGTGTCGCAATTAAGCTAATAACTATCCAAGAAACCCCATATTCACCAACTATAGGATAATAGCCTCTTAAAAAGCCATAATTAACCCCTACAAGCCCAATATTAGACCAAGAGTAGCCACCAAGAGCAAAACCACGTACCCACTCAAATAAACACCATAGAGATGGAAACAAAAATAAATAATTGAAAGTAAAAAACCTAGTTTTTAGTTTATGAAAAATAAACAATGCAAATGCTGGATATAATGCTAAATATAACGGGAAGAAAATAACAGCCAGAGCAGTTACAAAAACACCCGCATTAATTACAAAATATAAAAAATAGAAAATCCAATAAATTTGGATAACAAAATATGAATAGCCATATAATAAACATAGGGTGAATAGATTTTTATTAGTTTTAGGATATTCGATAGAGAATATTATTAAAAATGGAATAACTGTGCATAATAATATATTATATGGTGCAAAAGCATAAAGGCTAATTAGCCCTGCGAATATAAGTAACACTATTCTAATCATTATTTAATGGTAATTAATAGAAGATTAATTTTACGACTATCAGAATTTATAATTTCTATTTTAACTTTTTCGAAATCGAGTATTTCACCAATAATAGGTATGCGTCCTAAAAATTTAACTAAAAACCCCCCCACTGTTTCAATAGAGTTATCTGTCCACTCTAATCCTAATGTAGTATTAAATTGACTCAGTCGGCAATGACCTTTAATACGATATGAATTTGTCCCAAGAAGTAAAATCTCACGTTCCCCCTCAACTGAATCATGCTCATCCTCTATCTCACCAAGTATTTGTTCAACTATCATCTCCAAAGTAATTATTCCAACAACATTGGTAAATTCATCAACGACAATAGCCATATGACTTTGGCGAATACGCATTTCATACATTAGTGCATCCAAATGTTTGATTTCAGGTACAAAGTATGCAGCTCGCAATAAATCACGAAGGTTAATATCCTCACTATCCTTAAGATATGGAATTAAATCTTTACTGTGTAATACCCCTAATATATCACTGATTTCTTCATCAATAACTAGAAAACGCGAATGCCCAGTTTTGGCAATTTTATTAATAATTGATTCCATTGAATCATTGATATCAATAACATCCATATCCATACGTGGAATCATAATATCTTTGGCTCTCAGGCTATCAATATTTAAAATTGCCTCAATAATTGGTACGGTATCTTTGTCAATAATATTATTATTCGCTGAATTTTTGAGTATTTCAATAAGCTCACTTTTATTATTTACCTGATTTGTCAAGAAAGCATTAAATATTTTCATTAAAGATTTTCCATTATAACATAAGGGTTTTTAATCGCAAACTGATTTAAAATATTAATCTCTAGACTTTCCATATACTTAGCATCATCATCTGATATATGATCTAAACCCTGTAAGTGTAACATGCCATGAATTATTAGGTGGGCATAATGATCAAAAATAGTTTTATTGTGTTCTTTAGCTTCTTTTGAGATTATATCATCACATAGGATTAATTCGCCACTTAGCATAGAAAAACTCTCGCGAGTATTTGCGTACTCTAAAGTAATGATATTGGTTGGATAGTTTTTATTACGATATTGTTGATTTAGTTTTTGTGAAGTTGTTATGTCAACTATAGATATTTCGATAAATACTGTTTTATAGGAATTAATAAGTGATTTTTTTAGCCATTTAGCAATAATTGCTTTTGTGGGTTGATAACCACGTCTAATATGTTTAGTAAGAGAAAAATTTATCATAAATCTAAAACCCAAAGATGGTGCCGCGAGCCGGAATCGAACCGGCACGGGAATTGTGTTCCCGAGGGATTTTAAATCCCTTGCGTCTACCTGTTTCGCCATCGCGGCAAATTTTAGGCACCATCACGTTTGGAGGCGAAGGTCGGAATCGAACCGGCGTCCACGGCTTTGCAGGCCGCTGCATAACCACTCTGCCACCCCGCCAAACATAATAAAAGTGGAGCGGGAAACGAGGCTCGAACTCGCGACCCCAACCTTGGCAAGGTTGTGCTCTACCACTGAGCTATTCCCGCATTTGTTGCTTCACTAGTATTTGACTACCATGAATCACACAAGGAGAGAATTATATCTAAAAACATCCCCTGATGTCAACTATAATTGATGATTTTTCTAAAAATAATTGTTTGGCGGTGTTAATTTAGGCAATCTCTAGTTTTTCTTAGTATCAATTAGATTGACACTAACTGTAGTTGAAATACCTTTTTCTTGCATAGTAACCCCAACTAGCTGGTTTGCAATCTCCATGGTTAGACGATTATGTGAAATATATACAAACTGTGTATTGGCTGACAGCTCTTGTACTAAGCGACAAAAACGAACTGTATTAGCGTCATCAAGTGGAGCATCTACTTCATCAAGAAGACAAAATGGTGCTGGATTTAAACTAAAGAGTGCAAAAATAAGACTCATTGCAGTCAAAGCTTTTTCACCGCCAGATAATAGATGAAGAGAAGTATTTTTCTTACCTAATGGTTGGGCATAAATTTGTAAACCGGCAAGTAATATATCAGATTCAGTTAATTCTAATCTAGCACTGCCTCCACCAAACAAGACCTTAAAATAGTGGCTGAAACTTTGACTCACCAAAGTGTACGTGTCATTTAGCAACTTACGACTCTCACCATCAATTTGCCCTATTGCTGATTCTAATACAGTTCCAGCATCTCTAAGATCGTTTAGTTGCATAACCAAATTATCATATTTTTGTTGTGACTCATCTAAATCTTCAATTGCTTTTAAATTTACTAAACCCAAAGCTTCAATTTGAAGCCGTAGTTTTTTTATTTTATCCTCTATTTGATTTAGCGTTAATTTATTAGCATCTAATATTTCATTAACATTATAATCTCCAACTTCTAATTCAATTATATTAGTTTCTAGATTTTGAATCGATAGTCGATACTCTTGTTGTTTTAGAATTAAAGCATTTAACCTGTCCTCAATAGCAATTTTTTCAGAAGACTGTCTATTTTGATTTTGCTTCATCTGATTTTGCTTATCTAGTAATGCTTGATATACTGTTTTTTGATGTTGAATATTTTCTAAAACTAAATTTATTTTTTGTTGGAGAAAGTTAATTTCATTAGTTTCATCATTTTGTTTTAAAGACTCAATTTCACTATCAAAAGCTTCAAGACGACCGTTAATCCCAGATGCACTAGACTCTTTTTCAATTATTAATAATGTTGATGATTTTAGTCTTTGTTCAAGTAATAACCTATCTGAATTTAACTGTTTAATTAATAAATTTATATCATCCACCCTAGTCTTTATCTGTTGATAACTATTTTGGAGTACCTGATGTGCGAATTTAGCCAAATCATATTCATCAGCTATTGATTTAGAAAATTTAGTATCGCTAATAGCCTTTAATTCAAGAGTTTTTATTTCATCACTTAATATGGCTATCTCTTTTTGTAACTCCTCTTTTTCTTGCTTAATTTTTTTTATTTGTAATTCATTATTTAAATGAATTTGTTCTTGGCGGGTATACTCTAACTGTAGATTGTGAGCCTTGATATTTAAGTCTGATAATCGATCTGTATTTTCTTTTATTTCTAATTCTATAGAAGATATATTATTTAATAGTGTTTCATGCCCCGTAATAATTTTATCTAGATGTTTTGATAATTTTGATAACTCTTCATTTAAAATCTTTAGCTCCTGCTGTTGTTCTAATACCTGAGAATTACCAAGATGTGCATTAAATATTACGTATTTGTCTGTTAATAAATGACCATCAAGAGTTACAATCTTAGTATGACCATTTTTTAGAAACTCTCGAGCTTCCTCGTAGTCCATAGCTACTATATATTCATTTAAAACTGCTATTAAATCAAGACATTCATCGCACTTTATTACAAAAGCTAATGATTTTGGATCAATTTTAACTTTGTTTCCACCATGTCCAAACCATAGTGTAAGCTTATTCTCTGGCAATCTAAGCAAATTATCCAAGTTATCTAATTTTATAGCTGATAAAATACTACCAATTGCTACTTGGGCAGCAACTTCATAACCTTTATTAACTGTAATCAAAGACCATAATTGACTACCTGGTGACTTCAAAAGCTCATCTAACTTCTCTATCTTCACAGATTGTTTAATTAATTCGTCAATGGTTACAATCTTTGAACTAAGAGCTGCAATTTGGCGTTTTAATTCATTAATGGTATTTTGCTCAAATGTTTTTTGCTGTTCTAGATTATGCCGAAGATCTTTTTTAGCTCCCACATTAGTAGTCAAGTCTTTATACTCTTGGTTTAATTTACTAATATCATGCTTAATTGCTATATAACTACTATCCAGAGTAATTACCTTTATGTCAAACTCATCCAATCTTTTAAGCAGACTTTGTAATTGATTTTGTTTATGAGAAAGGGTAGTATTTTGTAAATCTATTGAATGTTTTATTGATTGTAATCTATTTGCTAAATCTATTATTTTGGTATTTGATAGCTTATAATCACTATCAATATTTGCAAAGTGTTTTGTAATTTCCTCTAGCTCCAACCCCTTATCAACAAGCGTCTTTTGATTGTTGTCAAGTATGGCTCTTGTCTCATTAACAGCACCATTTAAAACTTCAATCTGCGTTTTTATTTCAGGAAGCGAAACTTTTAACTGCTCTTTTTCATTAAGTAATTTTTGTATAGTCTGTTGATTGTTTTTTGTGCGCTCATCAAGTCTCGTTATCTTCAAGCGTAATTCATTAAACCTGTCCTCTAATAATTGTGACTGCTGCTCTTCTATTGCTTTTTTTTGATATAAATCATTAAATTCATTCTGGTTTAGCTGTGATATATGGGAAATATTAGTTAATTTCTTTTGTAAATTACTCATGTTTTGATTTACTTCATTTAAACACACCCTTGTTGTATCTATCTTAGCCACCAATTGCGTCAGCTGTAAATTCATAAGGTTTGCTTTTAAATCTTGATATTCTTTTGCTGACTTAGCTTGACTGGTTAGATTACTAATACTATCTTCCAACTGTGCTTTGATATCATCAAGCCTTACTAAATTTTCTTTGGTGTATTGAAGCCTTGATAATGTTTCTTTTCTTTTTTCTCTGTACTTAGATACCCCAGCTGCTTCTTCTAGATACATTCGTAAATCCTCGGGCTTTGCATCAATAACTCGCGAAATCATCCCCTGCTCGATTACAGCATACCCCTTACTGCCAACACCAGTACCTAGGAATAACTCAGTAATATCTTTTTTTCTTACACTTTGATTATTAATAAAATAACTAGATTCACCACTTCTTGTTAGAACTCGCTTAATTGATATTTCAGCATAGCTGTTCCACGCACTTGATAATAATTTTTGACTGTTATCAAAGATTAACTCAACACTTGCTCGAGATACTGCTTTACGATTTATCGAACCGTTAAAAATAATATCTTGCATTGATTCACCACGAAGCTGTTTGGCAGAGGACTCTCCAAGCACCCAACGCACCGAATCAATTACATTTGATTTACCACAACCGTTTGGTCCAACAATACCAACTAATTGACCTTTGATATTAATCGTGGTTGGATCAACAAAAGACTTAAACCCTGCTAATTTAATCAGTGATAATTTCATTAGAAATTACTTTCCAATTGCTACACCCTCACGTCTTTTATCAGCAGCACCAATCCATCCACTCTTAGTACGAAGTATGTTTACTTCACCACTTACCAAATCTTGAACTTTAATTTCATCCCCACGTTTATTCATGTCTGGCACAAGTTTAAGTAAATCTGTACCAGATTCAAAAGTAGGTATGGCATTAGTAGCACATAAATTCCCATAACTTGAAGCCTGTAATGGATCTTGCCCCATATCTAATATCTGAATTAAACTTTTTGCTACGTAACAAATAATTTGACTACCACCTGGAGAACCAGCTATAGCTGTCAGATTGTTATTCTTATCAAATACCAAAACAGGTGCAATTGATGAACGTGGACGTTTTTTGGCATCAACCCTATTAGCAACTGGTTTACCATTTTTCATTGATTCAAAAGAAAAGTCAGTTAATTCATTATTTAATAAAAATCCATCCACAAAGGTATGGCTACCAAATTGATTTTCTATAGTCACAGTTATTGATACTGCATTATTATCTTTATCGACAATCGCAATAGAGGTTGTTCCAGGTTTTTTATCATTTGCATCAGGTGCATAAATCTTATCAATACCTTCAGGAACTCCAGGAGCAGTTGGAACACTTAACGCCCTATTAGTAATTAATTTACTTCGCTTACTAATATATTTCTTATCAAGAAGACCAATAACTGGCTGTTTCACAAAATCTGGATCAGCAAGATATTGATTACGATCACTAAAAGCTAATTTACTAGCTTCTAAAAAATAATATACCCAATCAGAATTTTGTACATCACTAATATGTGATACATTACCATAAATTAATAATAACTCTTCAAGCGTAACCCCACCACTACTTGATGGAGGTACCGAACAAATTTTATATTTCTCGCGATACCAACTACAAAGAGGTCGATAAGTAATTACTTTATATCTAGCTAAATCATCTAAATCATATAGTTTGGTATTAGCCTTTTTATTAATAGCTTCTACAATGTCACGAGCTAATTCTCCATGATAAAAATCATCAGGATTATTAGCAATTCTTTTAAGACTTTTGGCATAAGCTGGATTTTTTATAATTGTACCAATTGGTTTTGGTTGATTATTACTAGTATAGTATAATTCTCGAGCACCATCTAGATTGGGTAATGATTTTTTTTCGGATTCAAGTAGGCCATAAAGACGTGGGCTTAGTGGATATCCTTGTATTGCAAGATCTACTGCTGGGTCAAATAATTTTGACCAAGAAAGCTTACCTTGACGTTTATGCATTTCATA
>CANEUJ010000030.1 GCA_947441745.1 Neisseriaceae bacterium
GCAAATTGAAAACAGCCTAAATAACAGACCAAGAAAAGCACTTAAATTTAGAACCCCTAACGAGGTTGTAAATAAGTATTTGCAACGTATTTCAGTAAATATTGCTAAACGAAAAAAAATGGCTGTTGCATTTCATGCTTGAATCTACATTATATTGCTCTCATTAAAGCACATATATCAACTTTTATAGCTCCAGCATCTTTTAAAACTCTAGCAATTTCATTGACCGTTGAGGTTGTAGTAACTACATCATCAACTACAAGTATTTTAAGTCCAACTACATTAGCTTTAACTAAAAAGGCATTGATAATATTGCTCTCTCGATTTACTATATTGCTAAGAGCTTGAGATTGAGTGTCTTTTATCCGAATAACTATATTATTTCGAATGGCTAACTGATAAGGGTAATTTAGCATCAGTGATATTTGATTAAAACCACGCAGTTTCATTTTGTTTTTATGTAATGGTACTGGTATTATCAAATCATACTCAGATACATTTTGAAGATTTTCTGCCAATAACGAACCTAATGTATCAGCATAGTATTTTTGCTTTTTATATTTTAAAGCATAGAGAACATTTTTTAGTGGCACGGTATTACTATATCTACAGTAAATATTATCAAAGTATATTATTTTTGTATAGCAATTAATACATTGTTGATTTTCATGTTGTAATGGTTTTAGGCATCTTTTACATTTAACATCTGGTAGTTTATCAAACTCATTATAGCAATTATTACAAATTAAATTGGTATTAGGGATGCCACAAAGCTTACAATAATGCCAAAGATGATTATTAACCCATAATTTTAAATGTGAGCTCTTATGCCTAATTTTATCCAACAAAAACATAATCTAAATGCTCCAAAAGTATCTAACCTTGATTTTATTTATCAAGAAATTGCCAAACGAATGTTTGATAGGTTAGATTATATCAAAATTATCCCTGATACGATTTTAGATATTGGTAGTGGTATGGGTATTGATGCTAAATTATTAAAATCAAAATTTACTAAAACATCGATTATAGAGCTTGATTTGTCAATAAATGTCCTAAAACAATACCAAATAAAGCATGGTTTGCTAAAAAAAATATTTGCTGGTGAAATGAAGTATGTATGTGCAGATGCGGTATCATTACCGATAAAAAGCCAATCGGTAAATTTGGTTTGGTCTAATTTGTGCTTACCTTATATCGATGATATAGAAGCATATTTTAAAGAAATTAGACGCATTTTAACTCTGGGAGGCTTATTTTTGGTAACTGGGTTTGGGGTTGATTCACTACAACAGCTACGTGATGTTGGGCTTAATACCTACAACTTTCCAGATATGCATATTATAGGAGACATACTTGTAAAACTTGGATTTAGTCACCCTGTGACGGATCTAGAGTATATTACTCTTGAATATGATAGCATTGATCAATTATTATCAGATATCCGTATTGTTGGATGTGGAGGTGCAGTTAAAAATCGTCGCTCAAGCTTAAGTAAAGCAGGATATAAGGGTTTGAGCGATAGCTTTAATAAAATAACTAAACATGGCAAGATTCCTTTAACTTTAGAAGTGTTTTATGCTCATGGATGGAAAGATAGTATTAGTTTAGATTTACCTGATAATAAAAAAATTATACAGTTTCGTCCTAAAGGTGCTTAGTTAAGGTATAATATGTATCTTACGTTGGGGCGTTAGCTCAGTTGGTAGAGCAGCTGACTCTTAATCAGTTTGTCGCCGGTTCGAACCCGGCACGCCCCACCAATGTATGCTATATCTGACAGAATAGGAATATTATTACATGACCCAGATTCAATTTAAAGTTTTATTATTTATAATTGGGTTTATTACATCAATCTGGGCTACAAGTCGTCCTATTTTTACTGATAGCCAAGAGGATGCATTCATAAAAACCTACTCTTCAAAATATGATATTCCAGAAAAATTTATTAGAAAAGCTCTTGAAGATGCAGTATTTCAGCCACGTACTTATGCTTTAGAACAAAATCATCACGTTAATACTACGCCACTAGAAAATAGAAATTTTAGACGTGCTGTTAAAATTAGTTCAGCTATGGTAAGAGCGGGGCATAAGTTTATGTGTGAGCACCAAGTTGCACTAAATCTTGCAAATAAAAAATATGGTATTCCACCTAGCTATATAGTTGGTATTATAGGTGTTGAGACCCTTTATGGACGATTTGTAGGCGATTATCATGAGCTTGATACGCTAACTACCTTAGCTTTTAATTCACCACAAAGAACAGCCTTTTTTCAGGATGAGTTAGCCGAATATCTTAAGATGTGCTATATCAACGATATTGATCCAAGTAGTATTATTAGTTCAATTGATGGTGGTTTTGGTTTGTCTCAGTTTATGCCAAGCTCGTATAACAGATTTGCGGTAAGCATGAGTAGTAATCCTCCTGATTTATTTTCTCCAGATGATGCAATTATGAGTGTTGCTAATTACCTTAAAGAGCATGACTGGAAATATTCAGAAAAAAATCTCGCGGCAATTTATTCATATAATCATAGTGTATTATATGTTCTTAAAGTTTATCAATTAGGAACTAAAGTAGTTAAGCATAATTCTAAATTTGGATGTTAGTCACAGGGTGAAAAAATGTTTGACAAAAATTTTGCGGTAATAGGGTTAGGAGATACAGGATTATCAATAATCCGTTACCTTAACCATAAGAAGGCTAAGATAGTTAGGGTTTTTGATACTAGAGAAACTCCACCTAATACAGATCAAATAGAACTTCCAACATCATTTGGAGAGTTAAAATATAGGGATTTTAATGATATTAATATCATAGTTATAAGCCCTGGTATTTCAATCTATGAGCCAGTATTACAAATGGCACTCAAAAATAACAAGCAAGTTGTTGGTGATATTGAGTTATTTGCAAATGAAATTAAGTCTTGGGATAGTAAAGTAATTGGAATAACTGGTAGTAATGGTAAAACCACTGTTACCTCAATGACTGGTTATTTAAGTTGCTGTTATGGATTAAATACCCTTATTGCTGGTAATATTGGTAAGACTGTCTTAGACGCTTATCTTGAAGTGGTTACTAGCAATAATATACCTCAAGTTATTATACTTGAATTATCAAGTTTTCAATTAGAAACTATATATAACCTTAATTTAGATGCGGGTGTTGTATTAAATATTTCAGAAGATCATCTAGATCGTTATCGTGATTTACTGGAATATGCATATGCTAAAGCTAATATTTTTAATAATTGTAAAGTTCAAGTCTTAAACTCTGATGATACATTTGTAAAAGCTATGCAAAGACATGAGAAAGTTTGCAGATTTTTTGGTGAAGATGCAGAATTTAGCCTAAAGGGTAATATCCTACAGATTAATGGTACTGACTATCTGGATACAAAAGAGTTAAATTTGGTAGGTCGCCACAATTATTTTAATGCTTTAGCAAGTCTTGCATTATTAGATGCTCTAGAGATTGATATCTATAATGATAAAATTAAAGATGGGCTTAGAAGTTTTAAAGGGCTAGAGCATAGAATGGAAAAAGTAATTACGCATAATGGTATAATCTATATAGAAGACTCAAAAGGTACTAATGTAGGTGCTGTTGTTGCAGGGGTTTCTGGTCTTGATTGTCCTGTTCATTTGATTTTGGGTGGAGATGGTAAGGGGCAGGATTTTACTCCTTTAAGATTACTCGTGGAAAAAAAATGTAAATCAGTGGCAATTATTGGTCAAGACAAGTTAGAAATTAAAAAAGTATTGGATGGAGTAAAGCTACCAATTGAGATGTTTACCACTCTTCCTGAGGCGGTTAGTTTTTGTATCAATAACGCTTCAAGTGGAGATGGTGTCGTGCTATCTCCAGCGTGTGCTTCTTGGGATATGTTTGACAACTATAAACATAGAGCCAAAGTTTTTATAGAGAGTGTTTATGCAAATATTTCATAAATTTTTTAAGCAACTATTTAGTAAATCTACTAAAAACAATCCGAGACTTATTGATGATAAAATATTATTCTCCGCAATTTGTTTAATTTTTATTGGTATAATTTTTGTTTATTCTGCTTCAATTGCATATGCAACTAATGACAAACTTATCCATAATCAATACTACTATATAATTCGCCATTTAGAATATATTGTTGTTGCTGGAGTTGCTAGTTTGGGGGTGTTTAAATTACCTACTAGCTTTTGGCGTAAACATGCACTTAGTATTGGGCTGGTAATCATAATTCTCTTAGTGGCTGTTTTGATCCCACATATTGGAAGGGTTGTTAACGGAGCAAGGCGGTGGATTGGCTTTGGTATAATAAATCTACAACCATCAGAATTAGCAAAACTTGGTATGGCAATATGTTTATCTTACTATATTACCAGTAAGGCTTTAGGATTAAAGCGTTTTGTGCAAGATGTGTTACCAATACTTGGGATTATAGGTCTGGTGTCTGGTTTATTACTACTAGAGCCTGATATGGGATCAACTACAGTTGTATTTATAATTGCTTTGGGTATATTATTCATGGCAAATATTGATAAGATAATTATTATTGGTTTTTCGTCAATTGGGGTTGTTGGGTTTATAGTTTTAATTTTGATAGCACCATACCGTATGAGGAGGGTGCTTGGATTTATAAACCCATGGGATGATGCACTAGGTAAAGGTTATCAATTAACTCATTCTTTGTTAGCTATTGGTCATGGCGGATGGTTAGGCGTTGGGCTTGGTAATAGTATTGAGAAATTATTTTATTTGCCAGAAGCACATACTGATTTTATTTTAGCAATTATTGCTGAAGAAACAGGCGTTGCTGGTGTTGGCATAATAATTTTACTTTTTTGGATAATATTCTATCGTGGGTTTACAGTGGTTGGTAATGAGGCTCATGCACTACCCAATCGTCACTTTCAGGGGCTGGTAGCTCAAGGGGTTAGTTTGTGGTTTTTTGCACAATCATTAGTTAATATTGGAGTAGCTCTTGGTATTTTACCAACAAAAGGGTTAACGCTACCATTTGTATCATTTGGTGGTAGCTCAATAGTAGTTAGCTGTATTGCTTTAGCAATTTTACTAAAGATTGATTATGAAAATAAACTGATTAAATTAGGTGTTCAGATTGAATAAAACTATACTAATTAGTGCTGGTGGGACTGGTGGTCATATATTTCCAGCCCTAAGTGTTGCTAAAAAATTACTAAGTGATTATGATGTGGTATGGGTTGGTGCCAAGTCTGGTATTGAAGAAACGATAATTCCAAAAAACAATATTCCCTTATATAGTGTTAGGATATCAGGTTTACGCAACAAAGGAGGCATTAGAAAAATTTTTATGCCTTTTCTGCTTTTAAGAGCATTTTTTGAATGTTTGAAGATTATTATCAAAATTAAGCCAGATGTTATTGTTGGTTTTGGTGGTTATGCTACTTTTCCGATTTGTTTTGTTGGAGTTATGCTTAGAATTCCAGTGGTAATCCATGAACAAAATTCGATCGCTGGACTTACTAATAAAATTCTATCCAAAATTGTAACAAAAGTATTGGTTGCCTACAATGGGGTTTTATCATCAAAAAACACTGTCATAACGGGTAATCCTGTCCGTGATGAAATCAATAAGCTAGAGGCTCCTGAAATTCGTTATAAAGACCGTAGTGGAGGGTTGAATCTACTGGTGGTAGGTGGTAGCTTAGGGGCTGAAAAGCTCAATGAAATCATGCCTGAAGTTTGTGCATTACTTCCTAATTTAGGTAATGTTGTTCATCAAGTTGGGCGGGGCGATATCAATAGTGTGAGTAAGCATTATCAAGAGCTTGGTGTTAAGGCGGAAGTGCCGAGTTTTATCGATGATATGGCAATAGCTTATGGTCGGGCAGATTTGATTGTTTGTAGATCAGGGGCATCTACCGTTAGTGAAGTTATGAGTGCTGGGGTCGCTAGCATTTTTGTGCCGTATCCATATGCTGTTGATGACCATCAGCGTTATAATGTGGAGGAATTAGTAAAATCTGGAGCTTCTTTTATGGTTTTACAAGAAGATATAAATACTGATTTGTTAGTATCAATGATAAAATCTTTTAATCGTGAAGAGTGTTTAAATATGGCAAAACTTACTCGTGAGTTTGCAATACCAGATAGTACAGATAGGATTGTTACAGTTATTAAGCAATATATTATATAGGTTATAAAATGAGTGAATTGGCAAGTTATGCTTTAAAAACTAGTGTGGGGCGAATTTATAATGAAGATGCTTCAAAATATCGTACAGATTTTCAACGTGATAGGGATAGGATTATTCATTCAAGTGCTTTTAGACGGCTAGAATATAAAACGCAGGTATTTATTAATCATGAAGGTGATTTGTTTCGTACTCGCTTAACTCATAGTTTAGAGGTTGCACAAGTTGGGCGTTCTGTTGCTAATGTGCTTAATCTGAATGTTGATTTGGTAGAAGCTATTTGTCTAGCCCATGATTTAGGACATACACCTTTTGGGCATACTGGGCAAGATGAACTAAATCAATGTATGCTAAAATCAAATGGAGAAGGGTTTGAACATAATCTACAATCATTAAGAATTGTTGATAAACTAGAAGAGAGATATGCATTATTTGATGGATTAAATCTTACATTTGAAACTCGTGAAGGGATTTTAAAACATTGTAGCTTGAGTAATGCTAAAGAATTAGGTAGTATTGGGGAGCGATTTTTACAAGGAACTAGACCGAGTCTTGAGGCTCAGTTGGCAAATGTAGCAGATGAATTAGCTTATAATTACCATGATGTAGATGATGGACTTCGTGCTAATTTGCTTGATTTTGAACAGTTACAGGAAGTTGCTTTGATAAGAGAGCAGTTAAAGGTTGTTTTGGCGAAATATCCAAATCTAAAAGGTAGGCGTTTACATAAAGAGTTGGTTCGCCAATTAATTAGTATGACTATATATGATTTAATTGAAACCACAGATAATAATATTAAAACACATGCTATATCAAGTGTTGACGAGGCAAGAGCAGCTCCACTTAGTGTTAAATATAGTGATGAAATGTCCCAGATGCAACGTGAGCTCAAAAAGTTTTTAATGAAAAATATGTACAGACATAGTAAAATTATGCAGTTAAGATTTAAAGCAGGTAATATTATTAGATCATTATTCCAAGCATATATGAGTGATTCTATGTTATTACCTGAACAGTATCAAAATCGTATTGCTATAGATGGAGTTCATCGTGTGGTGGCAGACTACATTTCTGGAATGACGGATCGCTATGCTTTTAGACAGTATAATCGATTATTTAGTGTTGAGTCAGTATAAACTAAGCGTGGGGTAAACATGGTAACAGTAAAGGCTAACTTTCATGATATCAACTCTTGGCTTGATGTTCATCAAGAGCTATTTGAACCTGAAGATGTAGTAAATTTTGAAAAAGCAATTAAAATTGCTGAAGTATATTATCAAGGTAATAAATTCTATCCAACAGATGTTGATTTATTAATGCACGCACTTAACTGTGCGGCAACTGTTGCAAGTCTCAATCTTTACCCAGATGCAGTTATTGCGACTATTCTTTTTGCTATTCCCAAGTTTTGCCCCAAATGGACTACTGAATTAGCTGTATTTGACCCTAAAGTGGTTGAGTTAGTTAGTGGTATAACCAAAGTTACCCAAATTAGACGCATAGGAACCTTGGCTGATGTGGAAAATGAAGATGATAAAAAGAGCCAGGTTGAAGTAATGCGTAAGATGTTACTTGCTATGGCAAGTGATATTCGTGTCGTTTTAATTGTGCTTGTTGGGCGTGGTGAATTGATGCTAAATCTAAAGTCATGCTCTGATAACCACATAAGACAAAAGATAGCTACAGAAACTGTAGAGATTTTTTCACCACTTGCAAATCGTCTTGGAGTATCCCAAATCAAATGGGAACTAGAGGATTTATCTTTTAAATATATGCATCCCGAACATTATAAAAGAATAGCTCAACTTCTTGATGAAACTCGCGAAGAGCGTCTAACTTATATAGAACAAATCAAAGCATTTTTAGCGATTCATATGGATCAAAGCGGGATAAT
Source organism: Neisseriaceae bacterium (assembly GCA_947441745.1). Lineage (GTDB taxonomy): Bacteria > Pseudomonadota > Gammaproteobacteria > Burkholderiales > UBA11063 > Aquella. The sequence continues at coordinate 8,068 of CANEUJ010000030.1, forward strand.
TGATTACGAAGTTACTGGACGAGCTAAACACATTTATTCCATTTGGAAGAAAATGAAGAAGAAAAACTATGATTTTGATGATTTATATGATATACGTGCTGTACGCGTCTTAGTACCTGAAATTAGTGATTGTTACACTGTTCTTGGAATTGTCCATACCAAATATTCGCCTATTCCTGGTGAGTTTGATGATTATATTTCTAATCCCAAATCAAATAACTATCAAAGCTTACATACTTGTGTAATTGGCCCTGATGATAAGGTAATTGAAATCCAGATACGAACTTTTGCGATGCATGATCATGCTGAATACGGTATTGCTGCACATTGGAGGTACAAAGAGTTTGGCGAAAAGGGACAGGTAAACAACCAGGCATTTGCAGAAAAACTAGCATGGCTACGTCAAATTTTGGATTGGCGTGAAGAGTTAACTGATAAGGGTGACATTACTGATATATTTAAAAATGAAATATTTAATGACACAATTTATGTAATGACGCCAAATGGACGTGTGGTTTCATTGCCAAATGGCTCAACTCCTATTGATTTTGCATACCACGTGCATAGTGATATTGGGCATAAATGTCGTGGTGCTAAAGTTGATGGGCATATCGTTCCTTTGTCTACAGAGCTTAAAAATGGTCAGCGAGTAGAAATTCTTACAGTCAAAGAGGGTTCTCCTAGTATAAATTGGCTTCATGATGGTTTTGTAAAAAGCACTAAAGCAATTAACCATATTCGTAGATTTATTCGTAATCAAAATTTGGATGAGTTTCAAGATTCAGGTGTTGAAATTTTCGAACGTGAGCTATCCAAGTTTCATAGTAGTACACGACCAACTATGCGGGATGTTTTATCTGAACTAAACTACGAAAACGATAAAAGTATGTATGTCGCTCTTGGGCGCGGTGACTTAACACCAGGTGATTTACGGTTTCGTATTGGGCGGTTTATAGACAATGCTTCAGATGCTAGCAAGCCAGAATCTGAAGTAGAGCATATACATTTTGTAAGTGAAGTGCGTGATGATAAGAAAAGGTTATCAGGTATTTTGGTCGATGGCGTATCTGGAATCGTGACTCATATAGCAAAATGTTGTAAACCCCTACCAGGGGATGTAATTATAGGTTATATTACCCAAGGTAGGGGTATTGCTATTCATCGTAATAATTGTAATGAATTAAAGCGTGATGCAAGAAGGTATCCAAATAAAGTAGTTAAGGTTGACTGGGGCAATACTTCAGCGACTTCATTATTTAATGCGGACTTAGAGGTTATAGCGAATGATCGTTCGGGGTTGTTACGTGATTTAACTGATTTATTTGCAATGGAAAAAACCTCTATATCTGGACTTAGGACTATTTGTAAAAATAATAAAGCCCATATGGTATTTACTTTGCAAATAGGTGGTGGCGATTTTAATTTCTCATGGTTAATCAATAAAATCTTTAAAGTTGCTGGTGTGATAGAGGTTATGCGCAAATAAAATTGTAAACATACTTGCATTTTAAAATAATAATATGCTACAATCATCAACTCATTCAGAGAAATAATCGGTTCCCAAGACAATTGGGTCCAAAACTGATGCGTTAGACGTGTTAAGTTGGAAAGGTAAAATAAAATGATTCAAATGCAAACAGTATTAGAAGTTGCTGACAATACTGGTGCACGTAAGGTTATGTGCATCAAGGTGTTAGGTGGTTCAAAGCGCCGTTATGCCGGTGTTGGTGATATTATTAAAGTATCTATTAAAGATGCTGCTCCGCGTGGTCGGGTAAAAAAAGGTGATGTTTATAATGCGGTGGTGGTTAGAACTGCTAAAGGTGTTCGTCGTAATGATGGAGCTTTAGTTAAGTTTGACTCAAATGCTGCGGTATTATTAAACGCTAAGTTAGAACCAATCGGTACGCGTATTTTTGGTCCAGTAACTCGTGAGTTACGTACTGAGAAATTCATGAAGATTGTTTCTTTAGCACCAGAAGTAATTTAAGGTAGATAGACTATGAAAAAAATTCATAAAGGTGATGAAGTAATTGTTATTGCTGGTCGCGACAAAGGTAAAACCGGTGAGGTATTACAAGTGGTTGATAGTGAGAAAGTGGTTGTTGCTGGTGTAGCTGTTGCAAAAAAACACGCTAAGCCAAACCCTGCTAAAGGTATCACTGGTGGTGTGGTTGATAAAAACCTACCTATACATATTTCAAATATTGCGATTTACAATAAAGAAACCAAAAAAGCAGATCGCGTTGGTATTCAAGTTGTTGATGGCAAAAAAGTGCGGGTATTAAAATCTACCGGTAAGACTATAGGTTAAGGGGCAATAATATGGCAAGATTAAAAGATTTTTATGCAGCTGAGATTGTTCCTCAGTTAATGAAGCAATTTAACTATGCTTCAATTATGGAAGTACCGCGCATCGAAAAAATCACTCTTAATATGGGTGTTGGTGAAGCGATTGCTGATAAAAAAGTAATGGAGTTCGCAGTTTCAGATTTGACCAAGATTTCTGGTCAAAAGCCAGTAGTGACTAAGGCGCGTAAGTCAATTGCGGTTTATAAAATTAGAACTGGTTACCCAGTTGGGTGTAAAGTTACACTACGTAAAGTAAGAATGTATGAATTCTTAGATCGTTTGGTAAGTATTGCATTACCTCGCGTACGTGATTTCCGTGGTTTATCTGCGAAGTCATTTGACAAGGGTGGTAATTACAATTTTGGGATTAAGGAGCAGATCATATTCCCAGAAATTGAATACGATAAAATCGATGCACTACGTGGTATGAACATTACTGTTACTACAACTGCTAAAACTAGTGAAGAAGCTAAGGCGCTGCTTAAAGCGTTTAGTTTCCCTATTAAATAAAGGATATTCTGATATGACAAGATTAGCTTTGGTTGAAAGAGAAACAAAACGTGCAGAAACAGTGAAGAAATTTGCTGCTAAACGTGCTGCAATTTTTTCAATTATAAATAATTCACAAGCTTCTGAAGAAGAAAAGTTTGATGCTAGATTAGCTTTACAAAAATTACCACGTAATTCATCTCCATCAAGAAAACGTAACCGTTGTGCCTTAACAGGTCGCCCTCGTGGCACGTTTCGTAAGTTTGGTATAGCGCGCAATAAACTAAGAGAGTTAGCGCTAAAGGGTGATATACCTGGCATAATCAAGGCCAGCTGGTAAGAGAAGAAGGAGTAAATAAAAATGATGCAAGATACAATTGCAGATATGCTAACACGAATAAGGAATGCACAATCTGCAAAAAAAGAAACTGTAGTTATGCCTTCCTCTAAAGTGAAAGTTTCAATAGCTGCTGTGTTAAAAGATGAGGGTTATATAGAAGAATATAAAGTAACAGGTGATGTTAAGCCTGAGCTTTCTATTACTCTTAAGTACTACGCTGGACGTCCAGTAATCGAAAAGATTGAACGCATTTCGCGTCCTGGGTTACGTATTTATCGTAGATGTGATGAATTGCCAACTGTAATGAATGGTTTGGGTGTTGCGATAGTTTCAACTTCACGTGGAGTTATTACTGATCGTCGTGCTCGTTCTTTACAGGTCGGTGGTGAAGTTATTTGTGTAGTTGCTTAATATACTTTGAGGAGTAAAATAAATGTTGTCTCGTATTGCTAAAACACCTCTTGGTATCCCTTCAGGGGTAGAAGTAACCATAAATGGTTCACAGGTAAAAGTAAAGGGAGCTTTAGGGCAGACTGAATTTACATTCAATCCTGCTGTTGCTATTGCTAAAAAAGATAATTCTATAGTCTTAGAAACGGTTGAAGAAACTGTTTTTGCTAAAGCATTATCAGGTACAATTCACGCACTTATCAAGAATATGATAACTGGTGTTACAACTGGATTTGAGAAAAAACTGACTATTATTGGTGTTGGTTATCGTGCTCAGGCACAAGGTGAAAACCTTAATCTAACTCTTGGTTACTCTCATCCGGTTGTTTATAAAGCACCAAAGGGTATTAAGATTGAGACCCCTACCCAAACTGAAGTATTGATCAAAGGGATTGATAAGCAGTTGGTTGGTGAAGTGGCGGCTAAAATCAGAGGTGTTAGACCTGTAGAGCCTTATAAAGGTAAGGGTGTTCGTTACTTTGATGAACAAGTTAGTCTAAAAGAAACTAAGAAAAAATAGTTAGGAAAGCAGAAAAATGAGTACTAATAAAAAAGATACTAGACAAAGACGTGCAAGAAGCACAAGGCTAAAAATCGCAGAACTTGGCGTTAAACGTTTGGTAGTATACAAATCTAATAGTCATATCTATGCACAAGTTATCGATGAAGATGGTGCGGTAGTATTGGCACAAGCTTCTACTTTATCTAAAGAATTAGCTGATAGTGTTAAAAATGGTGGAAATGTTGAAGCCGCTAAACTAGTGGGCAAAAATATTGCTGAAAAAGCAAAAGTAGCTGGGGTAACCAAAGTTGCTTTTGATAGATCTGGATTCCGTTATCACGGTCGTGTTAAAGCTTTGGCTGATAGTGCGCGTGAAAATGGTCTTGTGTTCTAGTTGGAGTAGATAAATGGCTGAGATTAAAGATCAATTTATAGAGAAGATGATAAGCGTTAACCGCGTTACTAAAGTGGTTAAAGGCGGTAGAATTATGGGCTTTGCTGCTCTTACAGTCGTAGGTGACGGTGATGGTAGCATTGGAATGGGTTCTGCTAAATCAAAAGAAGTACCTGTTGCAGTTCAAAAAGCTGTGAAAGAAGCACGTAAAAACATGATTAAAGTGTCGCTCAAGAGTGGTACTGTGCATCATACAGTAACTGCACGTCATGGTGCAACTACAGTATATTTGCAACCCGCTAAAGATGGTACTGGTATCATCGCAGGTGGGGCAATGCGTGCTGTATTTGAAGCTGTTGGTGTTAAAAACATAACTGCTAAGGTTCATGGTTCAACAAACCCATACAATGTGGTTCGTGCAACATTGAGTGCCTTAGAAGCTGTATATACGCCATCTGAAATTGCTGCTAAACGCGGTAAGACAGTTGAAGAAATTTTAGGAAACTAATTATGACTGAAAATACAATTAAAACTGAAGAGCTTGAAGCAAGTAGTAAAATACCAGCTGCAACAAAAGCTACTGCTAAAGTAGTAAAAGCTGTTAAAGCGACAAAACCTGTTAAGTCTAGTGCTTCAGGTAAGATTAAAATCACTTTGGTGAAAAGTCTGATTGGTCGTTTAGAGGCTCATAAAGCTTCGGCTCGTGGTTTAGGTTTAAGTAAAATTCGCCAAACGGTAGAAGTAGCTGATACTGTAGAAAATCGTGGTATGATAAATGCAATTGGCTTTTTGTTAAAGTGTGAGGGTTAATCATGTTTTTAAATACAATTAAACCTGCTAATGGTGCTAAACATTCAAGTAAGCGCGTTGGTCGTGGTATTGGTTCTGGTTTAGGTAAGACTGCTACTCGTGGTCATAAAGGTCAGAAAAGTCGTGCA
>CANEUJ010000031.1 GCA_947441745.1 Neisseriaceae bacterium
AAAGAATAGGAAATTTCTTTTACTATGTGATCAACACTTTCTTCTTCTAAACATATAAAGCCGTTAATTTTTGCAAAATTATTATTGTTAATGTCAGCAAAAGAATCAGCCATAGATATAATATAAATTGGCGTTTCTAAGCCACGATCGCGAATAAATTTAACTAACTCAACTATAGGTTGATGGTTTTGTTTATCAAGTATTAGTAAAAATGCACCGATAGATAAATCAACATTGACACTACGATATGCTTCATCAATATTTTTGGCTTCATAAATTTTAAATCCATTGCCTTTTACTCGGTCAAAAATTTTTTCTACAGTTCTTGAGTGAACCGCGTCACGCTCTTCACTATCATTGTAAAGCAGAAAATGAAGGTAGTTATTAAATTCAATATTCATTGTTATCTTTCATTATTATGTGATAAATTAGAGGGTATTATATCATTCTCTAATATAAAATCAAATTTTTCATAATTTTTATTATTAAATTAGATGGTAATTATAGTACAATAATGGGAACTTATGAAGTTTTTTATAAAGGTGCTCTATGCTAACTACTACCAAAGAAGATATATCTATAATTTATGAACAGCCATTTCTTGAATTAGTTAGTAAGGCACGTAGTATTCACCAGCAAAACTTTGTTGATGATATAGAGCTATGTCAGCTAGTCAGTGTAAAAACAGGTGGCTGTCCTGAAGACTGTTCTTATTGTTCTCAAAGTAATAGTAATCAAAGTGAAATTAAAGTTAATCCATTACTTCCATTAGACGAAGTTGAAAAAGTAGTACTTGAGGCTAAAACCAAGGGGGTTAAGCGTGTTTGTATGGGAGCGGGTTATAAAACACCAAACACTAGTGCATTAAGTCGTGTAAATGAGTATATTGGTGTAATTAAGAAGCATGGACTTGAGTCTTGTGCAACTTTAGGTAGTCTAACCATGGATCAGGCTAATGAACTAAAAGCTGCCGGACTTGATTATTATAATCACAATATCGATACTTCACCAGAGTATTATTCTCAAGTTATTACAACAAGAACATTCCAAGATAGAGTAGATACATTAACTAATGTTGGTATAGCTGGAATTAAGGTTTGTTGTGGTGGCATCTTAGGTTTGGGTGAGAGTAGAGCTGATAGAGTTAGTTTTATTCATGCTCTTACATGTCTTCCAACCGCCCCAGACTCGATTCCAATTAATATGTTGGTTAAAGTTCCTGGTACCAAATTAGCTAATGTAGAGGATCTTGATAAATTTGAATTAGTTCGGGTAATTGCAACTGTTAGAATTTTATTTCCAAAAACTAGAATTCGCTTATCAGCAGGGCGATTAGAATTATCAGAGTTAGAACAATCTATGTGTTTTATGAGTGGGGCAAATTCAATCTTTTATGGTGAGAAACTATTAACAACAGATAATAACCATCAAGATTCTGACAAAAATCTAATATCCAAATTAGGGATAAATGCTAATGGTTAAATGGTCTGATTATATTGCTAAACAATACGAATCACTTCTTGTTTTAAGAGAGAGAATCCCAAGGTTATCAGGTGATGCTCGTTATTTAACTACTAAAACAAAAAAACATCTTAACTTTATTAGCAATGATTATCTAGGTTTAAGTACTAATGCAGATATAGTTGAATCCTTCAACAAAGCAACTAATGTATATGGCCTAGGTAGTACTGGTGCCCCAACTCTTAGCGGATATACAGAAGAACACCATTTATTATCTAGTGAAATAGCATCTTGGCTTGGTTTTAATAGATGCTTGCTGTTTAATAGTGGGTTTCAATTAAATGTAGGCATATATAGTCAGCTTGTAGATAGCAATACTATGCTATGGCTTGATAGAAACTGTCATGCATCTCATATTGATGGTATCTTGCTTTCTAAGACTAAATTTAGTTCGTTCACGGAAGATAATATCGATACTATGATTGATAAGATAAAATTACAGTCTGAAAAAAGACATCTTATTCTAACTGAGGGTGTCTTTAGTATGGATGGAACATGTAGCTATTTAAATAAATTACTTCAACTAAAAAAATCATGTCCAGACAATGTGCTACTCGTTATAGATGATGCTCATGGGGTTGGGGCATTAGGTGATAATGGCTTTGGAACAATGGAGCAGTTAGGGCTAAAAACCAATGAAGTTGACTTATTTATTGGCACTTTTGGTAAGGCTTTTGGTACTCATGGTGGATTTATTTGCGGTAATGAAAATATTATAGAATATTTACAGCAAAGTGTTAGAAGTCAGATTTATAGCACTAATCTACCTCCTAGTATAGCCGCAGCTACTCGTAAAAGCTTAGAGATTATCAAATCTAATGATGGCATTGCTTTAAGACAGCGTTTGAGAAGTAATATATCATATTTTAGTAGTTTAACTCATAAAAATGGTATTTACAACCAATCTCCCATTCAATTACTCATTTTTTCTGATTTAAATAAATTAGACGCTATACATACCCGCTTATTTGAAAATAATGTTTTGGTGGGTAAAATCAAATATCCAACAGTTCCCAAAGATAAACCACGTCTACGTATTTCTCTTAATGCTTTGCATCTTAATCAAGATCTAAATTTTTTGATGGATAATATTAATTGTATGGATAATATCTTATGACTCTAAAAGTTAATGATCCAATGATTGTGGTAGTTGGTGGTTTTGTGCTTAATGATTTGGCAATTAAACCTTTGGGTGAAATTAGTAAAAGAGTTAAATTTATTGATATTAATACTTTTGAGCCACCGTTTAATATTGAGTTTGCTACCAATAAAGTAATAGAAATTATCAAAAGCTATGAAGAGAAAGTAATCCTATGCGGATATTCTACAGGTGGACTCATCGCTATTAAAGTTGCTAATCTAATTCCAAATATGCTTAATAAAATTATTCTTATTAACTCAACCCCTCGATATTTAAGTGATGACAATTGGCACGGTATAAAAATAGAAGATTTTTCTCGTTTAGAACGAAAGCTTGAAAATATGTCATTAGAGCAGTTTAAACAATATTTTAGTAGTTTAGCAATGTACCCCTATAGAGATACGGAACTATTTAAATTACAAAGTGAAAAAAGTACCAAAGATATTCTAGCTAATTGGCTACATATTATAAAAACAACAGATTTAACAGACGAATTAGCTAATGTTTCAGTAGATATGCTGGCTATTTATGCGGCCAATGATCACCTTGTTCCTGATTCAAATATTTTAGATAACAATTTGATTGGCAGGTATACATTACAAGACTCATCACATGCTAATCTAAATACTCTTGGATTAATTACCAAAATTAAGGAGTTTATTCAATGAGGTTAAATTTTAGTAAAGCAGCAGAAAATTACTTATCAAATGCCAAAATTCAAATATCTCCTGCCCAAAAAATTTGTTCTCATATTGATAAATACTATGACAATGGTGGCATAATTCTCGATTTAGGGAGCGGTCCTGGTACTTTAGAGCACAGTAAAGAATCTCAATATCCAACAGTATCATTTGATTTAAGTTTACAAATGCTTAAAATTTCAAATTCAAAGCATAAAATTAATGGTGATGCTCATAAATTACCATTTGCGGATAATGAGTTTTCGCTTATAATATCAAACTTAATGCTTCAGTGGCCAGATGATAAACTTCAAGTTTTATCTGAAGCGTATCGAGTTTTAAAACCTGGTGGGGTTATAGCATTATGTACATTAGTAAAACCAAGCTTATATGAATTAAAAGACTCTTGGGCAAAAGTTGATAATGAACAGCACACTTTAAATTTTTTACATGAAGATAGCTACACAAATCTTTTTAAAGATGCTGGATTTGTTATAAAAGAAAAAGATCTTTGGAATCAAACCTTTTACTTCGATGATTTATTTTCTCTTTTTAGGAATTTTAAATTAACTGGTTCTAATCTAAGTAAGTCTAATTCTGGTTTGGGTGGTAAACAAAAACTACAACAATTAGAAAAAATTTATCAAGAGCTTATCACTTCTGATGGCTTGCCAATTAGTTTTTCTTATCTAATTACCGTGGCTCAAAAGTAAATTTTTTAAAATATATCAAATTACCAAATTTTGGTATATTTTAGTGCACGTTAGTAGTAAATAATGTTAGAATAACAGCTTAAGGTAGTTGCAGTATTGTTTGATCTTTAAGTTTGTGGGAGTTTATTATTAATGCAGATAGCTTGTATTGTTGGAACTGATACTGAAATTGGGAAAACGCACTCATGTTGTAAAATAATGGAGTATTTGGGTAAAGATAAACAGCCAATTACTACCATAAAGCCAATTGCATCAGGGGTTGATGCAACCGAGTATGGTGAACTAAACAGTGATGTTTATAGATTATTAAAGTCAAATACACACCCCTTGTCTTCCAAAAAAATGAATATGTTTTGTTTTAAGCAACCAATAGCTCCGCACATTGCCGCCAAGATGGATAATGTTAAATTAAATTCACAGCTAGTATATAGCAAAACTAAATCAATTATTGATAAAAAACTACTGGTGAGCCACCTTTTGATTGAAGGGATAGGTGGGCTTATGGTTCCATTAAATGATAAAGAAACCTATTTGGATTTACTCAAAAAATGGAGTCATCCTGTTATTGTTGTAGTCGGTATGAAACTTGGTTGCTTAAACCATACATTATTGACTGTAAATACTTTAAAACAACATAATATTCCTCTGGTTGGGTTTATAGCTAATCAAATTGATCCCAATATGCTGTCTTATGATGAGAACCTTAACTATTTGACTAATAATTTGGATGTTCCATGTTTAGGAACTATACCTTTTAATGGAAGTCTTCAGCCAACGCAAATTTTTAAAGAATTTTTTACATGCAAGTAAGCTATACATGGCTACCTGCAGGTAAGCCAGATATTACTGACGGTAATGTATCTATTGCAATGGCAAAAGAGTCATTTCTAACAACCACTGATGGCAACAAAATTTATGATGCAATATCTAGTTGGTGGTGTAAACCACTGGGGCATCAGCACCTGCTTGTTAGAGAAAGCATTCTAAATCAACTTGATTATTTCGAGCATCATATACCTGCAAACGCTATAAATAGTACTATAGAAACTCTATCAAATCGCTTAACCAAAATATTCACACAAATGGATAAGGTGATGTATGCTAGTGATGGAAGTAGTGCTGTTGAAATAGCTATGAAATTAAGCTACGAAACAAGGGTGCTTCAAAATGAATCTCATAGGTCTAAATTTATAGCATTATCAGGTGGTTATCATGGTGAAACTATATTTACTTTGGGGGTTTGTGGAATACCTGAGTATAAGGAAAATTATGAAGCCTTAATTCCTACAAATTACTTTATTGATAATATAACTTATGTTACTGGGGCTAATGATCCACTGTGGAATGATTGCAACTTTGATAGTAGTTATTGGGACAGTTTTTTTAGTAAGTATGCCCCAACTGGAACGGCTTTAATTATTGAGCCAGTAGTTCAGGGTGCTGCTGGCATGAAAATTATTAGTCGCGATTTTTTGATTAAAATAATCAACCTTGCTAGATGTTATGATTTGCATATCATTGCTGATGAGATTATGGTCGGCTTAGGTAGGTTAGGGTGCTATTGTGTTAGCAATGAGATTCTTGGTATTGAACCTGATTTGGTTTGTTTTGCTAAAAATCTTACTGCTGGAGCAATTCCTATGAGTGCAGTTGTTATCAATCGCAAGATAAGCGACTGTTTCAGAAAACATCAAAAAACATTTCCACATTCTCACACCCATAGCTGTAATGCATTAGCTGCAGCGGTTGCAGTAAAGTATCTAAATTATTTAGATACAAGCTCTATACTCAGTGATGTTAAATTAGCCGAAGTTGAAATTTTTAAAATGCTAAATAATCTAAAAGCGAAATTCTCTTTTGTTAAAACCGTTAGTGCAATTGGCTCCATTGGAGCTATAGAGTTAGATTTACCTAAGAAATCCCTAGATCAAGTTTTTAGTATTGGTATTAAAGAGTTAATTTATATTCGACCAATTGGTAGTTCTTTATATATAATGCCACCTTTATATAATATATTATCTGACCTACAAATTATAGAAACCAGACTAAATGGTTTATTATCTAGAATATAATTAAGATCTTAGCTATTTCTGTTTTATTCAATCTGTTGTAGAGTTAATTTATTTTAAATTTTTGATGACTTCGACATCGGTTTTTGCGATAATATTTAGATAAGATGGTATCGAATTATCATGAGTATAATCACCTCCGGAGAATAGGTATAGCTTTCTAAAGCCAAGTGCGTACAATTTTTTTGAGATTTCAATTCCAGTAATGCATTCACCTTTAAATTCATTATCAATTATGAAATTAGTATCTTTTGAGTAATTATGTACATTTAATAAAAACTCATGTGCTGTGTTGTAGGTATCAACCAATTTATCAACTAAAATATATTTTATTATCGTACTTACAAGAAGCTCATCGTCATCAATAATAACTAAATCAACTATTTTTGTTTTAGTGGGTACCTGTCTAGCTATAATAATTCCCACTTCTGAAGCTAGTAATTTTGGAAGTATTTTGGTATTAGATGCTTTGGCTATATTACGTACAGTTTCATTATTGTGATGGCTAGTGACTAAAATTGAACGGCTACATTTTGTTTGGTTTATAACATCTAGTCCATTAGTGTTTTGTTTTAATAATTCATAGTCAGTTAATAAAAAAACTTTCTCTTTCTGAAAAGTGGGTAGATTAGTAATATATTCTATTGCCTCAATTCCTTGTTCAAAATGTTTAAGTATAATATTAGGTACTTCTTTTTTAAATCGTGCATCCCATGCCCCATGAATTGATGGGTCATCGTCCAGAATAACTACCAAATTATCAGCTTCTAACTCAATTAAACTACACATCCAACCAGGAGTTATCGCTATTGGAAATGTTACGATAATTTGGGTGCCTATATTTATTTTTGATTCGATATTTAGTTCACCTCCATTATTTGTAATAGCATTTCTTATTTGCTCATAACCGATACCATGTCCATTTTTTTTACCTGAAGTAACACTTATACTGTTTAGAATTTTTTGTTTTATTAAATAAGTCATTCCTTTACCGTTATCTTCAATTATAATTTGAACCTTATTATCTATTACATCAAGGTGTATATTAACTCTACCATAGTAGTTATCTAATGCATCAACAGCATTATTAATTATATTTGATAGCATACACTTAAATTCAAGTATATTTACATCAATAAATGCAAAATGCCCAGCTTGACTAATTTTTGTTATAAAATTTACGGGTGAGTTCATGTATTCATATCTTTTTTCAGTTATAACATCCAAAATATCTGAATTAATTAAACTTATAGATTGTTTTGAGTCAAACTTGCCAAGGTAGCCATCATGTTGGAGTTTAAATTGATTTAATAAATTACTTGCTATATCCTGAATTCTAGTAACTGATTTTGTTACAGTTAAGCGAATTTTTTCAGAAATGTTATCACAATGTGGAAGTATCATTTGTAATGTAGCTATTGGAGAGCGTATATCATGAACAACCTGCTCAACTATCCTTCTTATTTGTGTTTGCTGATGTTTTTCTACTTCATGAATCTTTTTTTCAAATTCAAATTTGTTTTTTTCAAATATATGTTTTGCTCTTGCTAATTTTGTTTCTTCTGCTTCTTTTTTAGCCGTAACTTCAATAGCGGTACAAATTGTTCCAACAATACTACCATCACAGTCAAATAGAGGAGCTCTGACAGTATCATAGTATCTAAATTTTCCAGTAATAATATCAACAATTTTTTCTTCAGCTATGATTGATTTTTTAGTTTCTAAAACTATTTTAATCATCTTGGTTAATTCATAAGCTATTTCATTGGGGTAGTAATCATAAAATGTTTTACCAATTAAGACTTCATTTATTGTCTTTGAGTGACTTCCTATAGCACTTAAGCATAAATCATTTCCACCTACAATAATACAATTAGTATCCAACCAGTATACTGGAATGGGGATTACAGTAGCAATATAACTTAATTCAGTAAATATTTTAGGTGTTTTAGCCATTTAAGTAAACTACCTATATACGATTATTCTAACAACTTTTTATTAGGTTTGATAATATGTTTTGATTAATATCTGGCCATTTGAAATGAAGTTTATCTAATAAGTATTCAGCTTTATTTTGAAAAATAAATATTTTTGCTAAATTACTTATATCTGGTTGCAGCCACCATTGATGCAACATAAATAATTGAATTTCATCGATATCAATATTATTTTTTAATTGTGTTGCTATTGCATCAATAAATTCAGGTAATGTCACTTGTTTGATAGCTGTTGATTTATTCTCTCCTAATAATTTGTATAAATTATATTTATTGGGGTTAAACACATGATAAATTTGATTTGATAAGCCTATTTGATTGAAAAGTAATGTTATTGCTCTGGCTGTATAATCTACTGGGGAGATTTCTACCTCAAAGATCTCTTTGGGAATAATGCCTAGTTTTGATATGGTTTTAATACGTTGCAAAAAGGCATTGTCATCTACATTTTCTTGAGTTTTGTTGGTTGTTGAATTAATAGCAAGATTGCCAACGCGATAAATGCTAGTTTTAACACCATAATCTTGATATTTTATACATGATTGTTCACTTTGATATTTGGTTTTAGTATAAATATTATCTAGATTAGCTTTTTTTTCATCGATATGATCTTCGGTAAATATATTATAGCTAGAATCTGTTACCCTTAAATTCGTAAAAACTCCAATAGTGGAAATATAATGAAAATCTTTATTACTAGTTAATTTACATAATTCAAGTAAATTTATTGTAGACTGTACATTTTCCTGGTAAAACTCTGAATTACTACCATAGTGTTTTACAAGTGCAGCCGTATGTATGATACTTGAGATATTATCAACTAATTCAGAATAAAGAGTATTATCAATACCTATATTAGTTTTACTTATATCTGATGTAAAAACTTTTATTCTATCAACATAAATATTTAAGTCAATATCAAAATAGTATTTAAATTTATTATATAATCTTGTATAAGAGGCTTCGTTTAATTTATTAGCTCGGACAGGCAGATATATAATATGATTTGTTGTTGTTAGTAATTCATATAATACATGACAACCTAAATATCCAGTACCACCAGTTAATAATACTTTTGAAGTAGGACGTACTCTAGAATCAAATATATAGGATTGTATTTGTTCTTTATATAATTGCTGTTGCAACTTTATCTGATCATAATTTGTTTCTTTTTCTAGAGCAAGCCTTAAATAAATTAATTTTATTTGCTCTAATTTATTTGTGAGATCACTGTTGTTATTGGTTAATAATTGAGCAATCTTAGCTGGCGTCTTATATTCAAATATATCATTAACAGAAATCTGCAGTTTAAATGCTAGATGAATAGCAGATATCGAGTTACCACCTAATCTAAAGAAGTTCTCATTAACTCCAATTTGATGTATTGATAACTTTAAAATGTCAGCAAAAACTTTACAGGTTTTATTTTCTGGCTCATTTCTAGGTGCGAGATAGTTACTATTATTAGTAGAAATAACAGCTTTTGGTAATGCTTTTATATCTAATTTACCATTTTTAGTAAGTGGTAGCTTATCCAAATATATGGTAGTACTTGGTACCATATAATCTGGGAGCATCTCTGATAAGTAGTCTAAAATTAAATTTTCATCTATCTTAGCATCAGCAACATAATAAGCTGCTAAAAATTGGATAGATGAATTTGTTTGACCATTTGCAAGAACAACACATTGTTTAATTTTAGGATAAGTTAATAGTTTGGTCTCGATTTCGCCTAATTCAATTCTATAACCACGGATTTTAACTTGTGTGTCATTGCGTCCAATATATTCTATATTACCATTAGGCAAATAACGCACCAAATCACCTGTTTTATAAAGTTTAAGATTGGTTCCTAATAGTTTTTCATTAATAGTTTGAAATGGGTTTTGGATAAATGTTTTTTGAGTAAGTTCAGGTAAGTTTAGATATGCTCGAGCTAGTCCAGATCCACCAATATATAACTCTCCTATAGCACCAATTGGTAAAACATTAAGATTATTATCTAATACATATAAGGTTGATTGATTTAATGGATAACCTATAGTATCAATTTTTAGATGATCAGATAGATGGTTTTTGAAATCAGTAATGTCACAGCTTACTTCTCCTGCTTCAGTTGGGCCATAATAATTAACATATTTGATGTTGGTGTTTTCATAAATTAATGATTTATTAAACTTCTCTCCACTTAAGTGAATTATCCGTAATTTAGTAAATATATCTTTGGTATATAGGTAATTATTTATTGCATCTAATTGTGACGGTACAAAATGACAAATATTTATATCGTTAGTAGTAATAAGATTATATATCTCTTCTATATCAAAAACTGATTTTGTAATGTATAGTGCTGCACCAGATAATAAAGTTATAAAAATATCTGAGAAAGAGACGTCAAATATATAATTTGTTTTAAATAAATATCGACAATTAGAGGTTATACCACTTTTTTCTATCATTGAAATTATGCGTATTGCCACACTATTTTGTTCTAACATAACCCCTTTAGGTTTACCAGTAGTTCCACTTGTGTACATTACATAAGCTAAATTATTACCTTTAGTATTTAATTTTAGGTTTTCTGACTTTTGCTCATTTAATATACATTCTATTTCAGAGCTATCAATAGCAATAACTGCAATATTAGTATTCTTAGTATTTAAATTTGATAGATAATTATAATTATGGTTATTTGTAATAATTACTTTTGCTCTAGTATCATTTAATATATAGCAGATACGTTCTTCTGGATGAGTTGTATCTATAGGAACGTAGGCAACACCAGCTTTTAAAGAACCAAGGATAGAGATAAGCATATAGATTCCTCTATTCATATATAGAACAATTAATTCATCGGGTTTTGGATTGTGAGTTATTCTTAAAAAATTTGCAAATTGATTAGCTTTATAATTTAACTCACTATATGTTAATTTGACATCTTCAAAAACTAATGCTATATTATCTGGGGTTTTAGTAACTTGTGCCTCAAACAGCTCTTGGATGCTTTTATTTGATTCACAATATGAGTCATTGCTATTCCAGTTGTACAATATCTTATTGTATTCTTTTTCACTGAGGATCATATACTCCTTAAGCGGTTTATTTGTAATACCAGAGCATAAATCATTTAGTATATTAAGAAATAATAATTTATAATGTGCAATAAAGTTTGTTAATATTGTTTCATCTATATGAAGAATATTGTATCTTACGCTGAAATTTAGTAGATTATTTTCTACTTCCAATTCAAAAATAAGCCTTGTTGGCAAATCTATATTAAATTCATCATTGATTTTATTTGTTTCTGCATTATTGAAATTAAAAGCAGAATTTTTGAGATTAGTTTTATTAAACATTATCTGAAGTATGTTTTTGTTTGAGTTATCTATAATGTCGTTAATTGGGTAATAATATGAGTTTTCATTTTTAATTTGACTTGTTTGGATATGGTTTTGCTGAAATAGATCAATTATTGTAGTTGTTGCATTAAATTCATATGTATTAATATTAGTATTAATGCATACACCAGAAATCAATGGTATTCCACCTTTAATTTTAACTGGGTAACTAAACGAAATTCTGTTTTGACTGGTATATTTATTTAATAGAGTAACAAATATACATTGACTAAATACATAAGATGATATATTAAGCTTTTTAATTGCGGGTATTAGTTTAGCCATTATTTCATCGGTAAAACTAAATCTATGTTCCTTAGTTCTATCTATATCGATTTCAGATTTTGCCCATCTTAAATCAGTTGCTTCAACATCATTTAATTTTTTATTCCAAAAATCATGATATTGTAAATTGAATTGCTCTAGACGTTCATTATAGATTTGTGTGCTTTCCAAAAGTAGTGTTTCTTGTTCTAATAAAGAGTGTTGTGCAGTGTATCGAGGGGCGTTATAATAATTTGATATTTCACTAATTAGTGTTTTAAATGAGTTGCCATCCATTAATATGTGGTGAAAAACTAGTATAAACCTATAACTACCATCAGGTTCACTAAATACTGCAAATCGATATAAAGCATTTTCTTCGGTATTAAAAGGTTGAGATATAAAATTAAGAATCCTCTCTTGATCATACTTGCCATCAAAATAATCAAGTGTTGCTATCTGATTATTTTCTACCCAGAATAACTCATCATCTATGCGATTTACATGACTATTCAATATTAAATAATCAGAAATTAATCTTTTTAAAGAACTACGTAACCGTTTTATATCTAACGATGAAGAAATATTTTGATCAAATACAAGATGATACTTACTACTATTTTGGTCTAGCTTCCATTCATTGTAAAATATCTTATGATAAGGAGATAATTGAATTTTATACATTTTTTACATCCTATTATATTAGTAATTAAATATTATTTTAATACGCAAATTATAAATTTGCATTGTACCAGCGTTTATTAATATGTCAAAAGCAATTTTTATGCATAATATTTTAGTCGTAATTTATACCCTAAATACTTATAAAAGGTTTGATTTATTTATTCTTTTTTGGAATTAATTAATTTCAAAAAATGCTTACAATATAATTTCAAGCTAGATTTATAATGTCTAACTCAAAATATATTGATCTCAAAATTGTTTTGTTGATATCAGATAATTCTTATAAGGTGTTAGTAGAGTGAATTCTAAACTTAGTTTTAAAAAAAATAAAATTGTGGCTATGCTAATGTTAATGGGGGCTTTAGATTCGGTTTATGCTGAGGATCCTGTATACCAAGGTGTTGGCCCAGTAGATTCAAATAATGCTATCCATATTCAAAATGGCAATACGGTTACAGCTTCTGGTTGGTGTGAGTTGGATTATATTGATAGTTTTCCCGGTGTTCACATCTTATATTCTCATGATCCTGGCTGTGCTGGTAATACAGGTATATTTGCTTGTGATGGCAATGAGGGGAGCTTTGCCAACGATGATAGAGGTTTTAATTGGGTGAGAAAGAAATGTTATGGTCCCGAGCGAAATTTTGATATAACAAATAATACAGGATATCCCATTAATTCGATCTATTTTGATGGCGATGAATATAGAACCAACCCAAATACACCAACTAGTAGTATCTGGTTGGTAGCCCAAAAAACACCTCCAGAAGGAGTTAGATCTACTAATTTTGGTGGGAGTGTACTTGCAGTTGATACTGATTACGGAGAAAAGAGATCTGGTGTTGTTGGAGCTTTGACTATTCAAAGTGATGATTTAGACGAATCACCTGCTTATAGTGTTGCACAAGCAGCAGTTGTACAGAATAACCCTAAGAGTCCAGATGGGAACTATATACTAACTAGCTCAGTTCCAATTTTAAATCGAGGGCCACACCCTGTAGTAAAGCCGATAGCATGTGTAATTCCACCAGCTAATGGTCAGTTTAGTACTAGCAAAGATG
>CANEUJ010000032.1 GCA_947441745.1 Neisseriaceae bacterium
GCCATGAGCGCAAATGAACAATTATCTCTTAGTGTTTTGGTGACTACATTACCACCTAATCCAGTGGTTGTTGAATTAGGTAGTTTCATCGGCGGCAGTATAGTACTAATGAATAAAATCAGACCTGATGCAAACTTCATTGTGCTAGAAAATTTTATATCCGATGGACATGCTACTTTACCAGATGGTAGTAAAGAATTTTGGCATGATCATACATTAGGAGAATTAACTACTGAAGATTGGTTCATGCAAAATACTAACCACATGAAAGATAATATAGATTTACATCGTATTCATTTTCAACATGAAAACAAAAATATGACTGATGTATTTTCTAATACTCAATGCGATTTATATTTTGATGATTGTGGTGCAGACAACGCTATGTACTGGAGCACAAAAGTTCGCAGTGGCGGCATAGTATGCGGCCATGATTACAAGTCTGAAGAATGGATAAACGATTCTGAACAACTTGATATCAGAGAAAAACGAAGAAGACTTCCAGGTGTCAATCCTAAATTAGTTGACAATATAGCAAAAGCATACAATGCACAATTATTTGTACAAGGATGCTTTTGGTGGTTTCGTAAACCATGAATAAATTTTCAAGCTGCTAGCTATCTGTCGTTACACAGCCTCACTAGTTTGTCTCGCATAAGAGAGTTTATACTACCTCATAATCATGTGCGGTGTCACACAGCCAACCCGAACTGTGTTAGATTATTTGGGACTCAATCTTACCGTCTAGCTTGAAATTTGGTACCCCGCCTCGGAGTCGAACCGAGAGAACTCTTCCTTTTGAGAGAAGCGACTTTGCCAGATTTGTCCAGCGGGGCATAATAAAACAGGATACATTTTTGACGAATGCTCTACCATTGAGCCAATCTGGCAATGAAGCCAAATACTGGAGTCGAACCAGTAACACATCGTTTGATGTAATTTGCTGTGTGTATCCTAAAAATCTTTTGGTGCCCTAGGCGAGATTCGAACTCGCACTTGATGGCTTCTTAGACCATTGCCTCTACCAATTGCGCTACCAGGGCATGTTTGGGGTAACCAATGGGGAACGATCCCATTCTATCGCTTTCACAGAGCGAGGTGCTAAACCTTTACACTATGGTCACCGTAAATAATTGGTCTGTGTGGCAGGATTTGAACCTGCGATTTCTCACTTCCAAGGCGAGTAGATTAGACCGGACTTTCTCACACACAGATAAACTTGGTGCAGCCAAAGGATTCGAACCTCTGTGGCAACTAGTATGCAACGCCAAATTCTCAGCGTCTGCCTTCTCCATCACTGCATAAACTTGGTGGACCGCTGGGGAATCGAACCCCAATAACTGACTTGCAAGGCCAGTGTAATCCCATTATACTAGCAGCCCAAATTTGGTGCCTCCACTTGGACTTGAACCAAGGACTTCCGCGTTATCAACACGATACTCTACCAACTGAGTTATAGAGGCAAAATTGTTTGGTGGTAATAGCTGGACTCGAACCAGCGATAGACTGCGTATGAAGCAGTTGCATTAGCCACTATGCTATATTACCTTGATTGGTGCTCCTTGCTGGTAACGATCCAGCGTCTATACATTACCAATGTATTATAATACCTTTATACTAAAAGAGCAAATTGGTGCGACCGGAGAGATTCGAACTCCCGACTCCTAAGTTCGTAGCCTAGTACTCTATCCAACTGAGTTACGGTCGCATTAAATTGGTACCTAGTGTAGGAGTCGAACCTACGACATTCCGCTAATCGGGCAGACGTTCTTCCGCTGAACTAACCAGGCATAAAATTGGTATTCCGTATGGGTTTTGATCCCATCTCAATAGTTTGAAGGACTATCGGCCACGCCAGCTGCCTCACGGAATATAAAATAACAGGATAGTTTTTAACATAGTGCTACCGTTACACTAAACCTTGCGGCTACGGAGTCGAACCGTTCCTTTACTTTTCAATAGTAGTAGTTAAATTATTTGCTGAACCTATCCTAAAACTGGCGCCATGGACGAGAATCGAACTCGCATAGAACGGATAGACAATCCGGTGCATTACCAGTCTGCTACCATGGCATATTGATGGCTCCGTATCTGGGTAACGATCCCAGCTAGTCATTGATTAACAGTCAAGTCCGTGCACCATGCTCGGATTCTACGGAATAAATTACGAGGCACATTAGGGACTCTTACCCCAACGAAATAGATAATATTTCTACTATCCTTAAATCCGAGCATGATGACCCTGCACTCGGCGTTGTTTACTTTGTGGCTCTTGCTTTCCACTTGATTCTTGGCAGGGGATATCAGATTCGAACTGATGATGACGATTTCAAAGACCGTTGCCTTAGGCCAGCTAGGCGAATCCCCAATAGATTTGTTAACGCACTCTTGCGAATGCGTGTATTGAAACACACTCAACATTACACCCTTGATTCGCTACTGCTACTAGGGGCGTGTTTTAATATGTTTCAATACACTACGATTTTTCATCTCACAAAAGAGACTCTATCCCGTAGGCCGCCCGTTTACACCATGTTTTAAGTGCGGTGTTATCTCATTACAAGATGGCCCTCGTTGCCAAACACACTATACTAACTCTATCTCTCCACTACGCAACTTTGTAGTTGCTTCTTAATTAACCCTTATTATAGCAGAGTATCCATTTACTGTAAACTCTGCTTGTTGTTTTTATACAACTGGAAACCCCTGAGACTTTTTAGTTTCCCAGGGGTTGAATAAATTTTGTTATGATGTAACTAGTTATTCCTCTCCCCGGGCTCCTCTTTGGTTATCATTCCCGCGAATACTTGTAGGATATGATACCGCAAAGGCCGCTAAGGTCTCTATAGACCATAGCCCCGTATGTTTCGGCATGTAACAAGTTTTATTCATCATAGTATTCTATTTAGTCCTGGTTTAAAATAAGTGCAAATAACATAGTGTTTTTTGCGTTTATGTGTGTATTATATAGGAGTTTTGAGTAGAAGTCAACAGTCAGTTTACCCAAAACACAAATTACGCATCATCCTTTATTTATATTAAATATTCGTATGAGTAAAGAATTTAAAATCTACGAATACGATGTTGTCTATCTTAGCTATGATGAGCCAAATGCACAAGCAAATTGGGAAGATTTGTTAACAAAAATTCCTTATGCCAAAAGGGTTCATGGAGTTAAAGGTAGTGACGCTGCACACAAAGCGGTTGCAAAATTAGCAACTACCCCACGAGTATCAGTCATTGACGGCGATGCGGTTATTGACCACAAATATCTACATCAGACACTAGTGTTAGATGATTCAATCGATGACAGTAAAACAGTCTTTAGTTGGCCCAGTAAGAATATCATCAACGGTTTATTGTACGGCAACGGGGGAATCAAATGTTGGCCTGTACAAGCAATGCTTGATATGAAAACACATGAGGCAGCGGATCCAAATGATCCCATGACTCAAGTAGATTTTTGTTGGGCATTAAATTATATGGCAATAGATAAATCATATTCTATAATACACAATAATACTAGCAAGTTGCAAGCATGGCGTGCTGGATTCCGTGAAGGTGTAAAGATGTGTTTAGATAACGGAATTAAAGTCGATGAATTAGCAGACTTAAACATAGGTAATTTGAATAGACTAAAAATTTGGATGACTACTGGAATAGAGGTTAATAATGGCATATGGGCTATATTAGGTGCTAGACAAGGGTGCTATAAAACACAATATACAAACTGGGATTTTACACAAGTAAGAGATTTTGATTACTTAAATGAATTATATAAATCCACAATAGAACAAATGTCAGTAATAGATGCGGTTAATGAGTGTAAAACTTTAGGTAGCATTTTATCTATATGTGAACCTTTTACCAGTGAACAAAGTAAATTCTTCAAGACTATTGAATTTAATCCCGATAGACAACTTAAAACAATACATTCATTTGATACCATAGATGAGTACGAGTATGATATTATTATGATTACTTATAACGAACTTAATGCCGAAGAAAATTGGTCTAATCTTAAAAAGAGATTCCCAAGAGCAAAACGAGTTGACGGCATTAAAGGAATACACAATGCACATGTTGCTGCTGCAAAATTAGCTAACACTAAGATGGTTTGGATAGTAGATGGTGATGCTGTAATAGCAAAGAACTTTAATTTTGATTATATTGTGCATCCAAACAAAATGGACTGGGTTTATGTTTGGCGAAGCAAGAATCCAATCAATGATTTAGAGTATGGATTTGGCGGTGTCAAGTTATTCCCTAGAGACTTAACTATCAATATGGATATGAGTAAGCCTGACATGACCACCAGTATTAGTACTAAGTATAAACCCGTATTTGAAGTTAGCAACATAACAAATTTCAATACTGACGCATTTAGTGCTTGGCGTAGTGCATTTAGAGAATGTTGCAAACTAGCAAGTAAAGTCATTGATAGACAGAACGATGAGGAAACATTTAATAGATTGGAAACATGGTGTACAGTGGGTGCTGATAGACCATATGGTAAATATGCGATTGCTGGTGCAATTCAAGGCAGATCATACGGAACATTAAATAAAGGCCATTTACTAGCACTATCAAAGATTAATAACTTTGATTGGTTAAAGGAGAAATTTGATGACAATTAATTGGACAGATGATAAAGATACGTTTGGAAGAATGTTTGTTTTAACTCAAAACAAATTGTTTAGTCAATTATGCAATGCAGTTGATAATGAGGGTGCTGACTTGTCTGATGCGTTAAGCTGGGGACAACTAAAAAGTAAACGATGGTTAGTATCTGAATTAGAAAAATTAAACTTAGATTTAGGTATCATATTTTTATGTGCTGGTTGGTATGCTACATTAGCACCAATGTTATTTGAGAGTAGTTGCATAATAGATAAAATTCGTAGCTTTGACATTGATCCGTTGTGTGAACGAGTAGCAGAAACCATAAACAAAGAAAAAGTAAAAAATAATTGGCAATTTAAAGCAGCTACAGTAGATATACATAATCTAATTTATGAAAATTTTAAATATGAAACTCATAGATATGATGGTAGCAAATTACAGTTAACTGATTCTGCAAATACTATCATCAACACTAGCTGCGAACATATACAAAATTTTGATGTTTGGTACAATAAGATACCCAGTGGTAAAATAGTTATACTTCAAACTAATAACTATTTTGAAATAGAAGACCATATCAATTGTTCTAATAATTTAAGAGAATTTAGAATACAAACACCCATGACTACTCTATTATACGAAGGTGAATTAGTGCTTGATAAATATACACGATACATGCGTATTGGTATAAAATGATTGAATTAGAACTTAGAGAGTTGCAACTAGAATCTGCTAGGGCTGTAGCTACAATGGAAGCTACTAATAACAACTTGTCTCAATTCAATAAACAAGCACATCATAACAGTCAACAGTGGTATAAAGCAATTATCAACTGGTATATTGAACAGTACGGAGATTTGCCTAGTAAAGCAGGTCCTGGTAAAGATATAAAATTAATGGTAGAATAAAAATGTTAGAATTTAGTAGTAATTTAAAAATGTATCTGTTCAAAGACAAAGACAGAGTTAGTTTTTCTATAAAAGTTAGTGATAATATGGTTAGTGAATATAATTTCACGATAACAGAATTTGAACATCTATTGGAAAATTGGAATAAACCTGAAGGGCTAGAATTTAAAGCATCTAGTAATCATCATTGGAGTATTGGATACAAAACACGCACCCCTAGACCAGAACGTGCTGAAACTAGCTATGTTAGATTAAGTGTATATGCTAATGGATTTTCATTTCATCATAGAGCTGATTATATTGATATGTACAATCTACAGAAAGATTATTTTTATCAAAAAAATAATGTAATGTACTGGGATAAGTAATTATGAAGATCAATAATAATCAAGATTTGAGTGAAACAACCGGGGTCTATGTTTTATATGACGGTGGAACTGGAGGTAATTTTGTAGCAGCAATGCTAGATACGATTAGAAATCCAAAGTGTAAAATAACAATTGATAATGATTTAGGTCATTGTCATGCAAATGAAGAATTATTTACTTATGGAATAGGACTAAAAGACGATTCTATTGCAAAATCTATCTGTACCTGGGAAAATTATATATTGCATCCTATAGAGTATGACTTTTATATATTAATCAATCATCCACATAGAGTGACTACCCAAGGACTTACTCAATCAATATTCACCAATACAAAAATAATAAGAATATATACTGATCCAAAAGATGATATACTACTTGCAAGTAATAGATATTTCAAAATATTAGTCGATGTATATTTAAAGCATATGAACGTAGAAACATATTCAGACCATTTATATAATCCAAATTGGGAAGTTAGACCATGGTATAAAAAATTAGAAATTGTTTATAAAAAAAATCTATTTGATTTGGGATACAAAACGGTAATTGATCCGAGAAGTGTTGATGTGAAAACTTATCTTTATCTTTTACACAATCAGTTTTATCTCTTGAATGGTTTAAGAAAAATATCAGAACAAGAAAACATGCTACAAATTAATATGAAAGATTTAATAATTAGGAAATACAGTGTCATAGATGAGATAGCTAATTTAATGAACAAATCATTAACCACTGAACAAAGACAAACATTATGTGATTATATGGATGAATATGCAGATAAACAACCCACTTATGAAAAAATGAAAGAAAGATATAATGTATCGTTATAAAGATATTCGTAAAGTTCATTTAGAGATAACACAGTTGTGCCAAGCAGCATGTCCAATGTGCGACCGAAACGAGAACGGTGGTAAAGATAATAAACATATTACTAACGCTGAGTTGTCACTAGAAGATTGCAAGAAGATATTTTCTCCAGAATTTATTAGTCAACTAGACACAATGTATATGTGCGGCAACTTAGGTGATCCCATTGTTGCCAAAGATACACTAGAAGTGTTTCGTTATTTCAGAGAACATAACCCAAACATGTGGCTCAGCATGAACACTAATGCAGGTGCTAGAGATAGTGCCTGGTGGACTGAATTGGCCAAAATATATAATAAGAAAGGTGCAGTAAACTTTTCAGTTGACGGGTTAGAGGACACCAATCATCTATATAGACAGAATGTTAAATGGAGCATAGTAGAAAACAGTATGCGTAGTTTCATTAATGCAGGCGGCAAAGCAAGATGGGACTATATAATATTTGAACATAACCAACATCAAGTAGAACAAGCAGAACAATTAGCAAATGACTGGGGTTGTCAAAAATTTATCAAAAAGAAAACTGCTAGATTTTTTAGTACTGCAAGAAATGTAGGCAAAGAAGAACATCAATCACAAAATCGAAAAGGCACTGAAACTGTATTGCTTAAAAAACCTAAAGAAAAATTTCAAAATCGTGCGTTGTCAAAGGAGCAAGAGTTAATTACCCAATACGGAAGCATGACTAAATATTACGATAGTTGTAAAATTGATTGCAAAGTTGCAAAAGAAGGCAATATTTTTATAACTGCGGAAGGTTTATTAATGCCGTGCTGCTGGACAGCAGGTAGAATGTACAAATGGTGGCATGAAGATTACAGAACAGAACAGATTTGGGACTTCATTAATAGAGCAGGTGGAAAAGAAGGAATTGATGTTATCAATAATGAGTTAAGTAGTGTTATTGATAACAATGATTTATTATCTAACATTAAAGCTAGTTGGGATATAGCCAGTATTAAAGAAGGTAAATTAGAAGTTTGTTCACAAAAATGCGGAATAGGGTTTGATGCCTTTAAGGAACAATTTGAATGAAAAATATATATGATCAATTTTTATACAAAGATATAAAAGCAAGTGTAACCAATGAAGATTTTGAAACATCTGATGTATTACGAGTATGTTTTCAATTAGGTAATATATGTACATATGATTGTTCCTATTGCGGGGACGGAAATAAAAATGGAACACATAAATGGCCTGAATTTTCAATAGTAGAAAATTTAGTACTAGAAATTGACAGAATATATAAAGCAGCACCATATAATAAAAAAGAGATAATATTTGAATATTTGGGCGGAGAAGTTACATTATGGAAAGACTTTGAAAAATTACTTATTTTAGTATATGAACTTGGCAATAAGTCCTGGTTAATTACAAATGGAATTCGTTCATTGCGTTGGTGGGAAGAATATGGAAAATATTTTGATCTCATAACACTAAGCGCACATTTAGAATTTTGTGATATTGAGCATTTATGTGATGTAGGAAATATATTAATCAATAACAATGTATTAGCTTATATAGGAGTACTGATGTATCCACCAAAATGGAATGAATGTTTGGCAGCAATAGAATATATAAAAGAAAATAGTAAATGCTCATGTTTTACTAAAACTTTAGTGAAAACTACAGATGACGATACATTTGGTAACGAATGGGGATACACCAATGAAGAACTTGATTATATTAAAAAAAATACTATCATTATTAAAGGTTCCATTAAGGAAAACGAATTTCTTTTTTGGAGAAATTCTAAAACAAGGGAAATTCAAATAAGAGATAGTGAGATTGGACTCGCTTTTCGTGAAAATAATTTTTATAATTGGAAATGTTATGCAGGCATTGACACATTATACTTAGAAAATAATGGGGATGTGCGTGTAGGTGCTATGTGTAGACCAGTTCCCCCATTGGGCAATTGGAAAAAAGATGATGTATCAACCATTAAATGGCCATTTGAGCCAGTGATATGCAAATACCTACAATGTAATTGTGGACATGATTTGAGAGCAAGAAAATTTAAAATCAATGACATCACCGTCTAAAACTTTTTGTATATTACCCTGGGTGCATCTTAGTACAAGACCAGATGGTCAGATGCGTGTATGCTGTACTGCTAATGCTAGCAGTGTAGGAGTTACCAATGACAAAATTGGTGGCGGTAATGTTGGTATTCTTAAAGACGAAGAAGGACTTCCTAATAATCTAAATGTAAGTGATTTTGTAAGTAGTTGGAATAGCAAATATATGAAAAATGTGCGTAAGCAGATGCTAGCAGGTGAAGAACCACCGAGTTGTCGCAAATGCTATGAGGAAGAACGAGCAGGACACAATAGCAAAAGAATGTGGGAAACTAGATATTGGAAAGAAAGAGTTGACTTAGACAAATTGTTAACCGAGACCACGGTTGACGGAGAAGTACCACCGCAATTAGCATATATTGATTTACGGTTCGGAACTAAATGTCAACTAGCATGTATCATGTGTAGCCCGCATGATAGTTCTGGTTGGATCAAAGAATGGCAAAATATCTATCCTACTATAGAAAATAAGAATGTGAAAGAGATATGGCAATGGGATAACAAGGGAAGTATCAACGGTAGTAGTTATAATTGGCATAAACAAAATCCTGTATTCTGGAAACAGTTCTATGAGCAAATCCCGCACATGAAGCAGTTATATTTTGCCGGCGGAGAAAGTCTTATAATTGAAGAACATTATGAGATATTAGAAGAATGCATTCGTCAAGATTATGCTAAAGACATGGAGATCCGTTACAATAGCAACGGAGTTGAATGGCGTGAAGATTTATTTGAGTTGTGGAAACATTTCAAAATTGTTCGTTTTCATTATAGTGTAGATAGCATACATGAGATGAATGAATACATTCGTTATCCGAGCAAGTGGACTAGAACAGAAGAAGTATTTCATATATTAGATACACAGACAAGTGACAATGTAGAAATTACAGTAGCGTGTGCTGTAAACGCACTAAACATTTACTATATACCTGATTTTATTAAATGGAAATTAGCACAGAACTTCAAAAAGATTAACATGTGGCCGTTTGGTGCAGGTGGCATCAATTGCCACTTTGTATATTGGCCAGCATTCTTAAATGTAAAAATATTACCAAACTGGTTCAAAGACGGGTGTGAAAAAAAGTATGAAGAATTTATAGTTTGGTGGACTGCCAATTGGGAATTAGGTATACCCACATGGCACAAAGGAAAAGTAACAAAAGAAGAATGGATAGAAGCAAGCTATGGTATTAATAGACTCAAGGGAATGATTAGTTTTATGAAATCAGATGATTGGAGTATCAGGTTGCCTGAAATGAAAGATTACTTAGAAAAAACAGATTTATATAGGGGTAATGATTTTTATAAAACTTTTCCAGAAATGAAAGACATATTCAATGAGTAAAGTATTTTGTCCTTTGCCATGGATTGGATTGAGTACTAGAAGCACCGGAGATTTAAGGGTATGTTGCCAATCTGATTCTTCTGATCCAAAAGGTTCTTTATTAAAAGACAATGGACAAAAATTTAATATAGCAATAGACGGGTTAAAAACATTCAGAAATTCTAAAGTACTAAAAGAAATACGAAAAGTAATACTGTCCGGTGAATCTCCAAAGATATGTAGTAGATGCGTTAAAGAAGAAGCAGCTGGATTTAACAGCAATAGAATTCATATGATTGAGGACATGGCAGAAGAATTTTCATTACAAGATGCTGTAAACATGACTAGTGAAGATGGGTCCATAGATGAAAATAATGTTCCTATTAAATATGCAGATTTAAGACTTGGTAATTTATGTAATCTTAAATGTAGAATGTGCGGCCCAACGGACTCTAGCGCCTGGTATGATGATTATGTAAAATTATTTAATAATGATATAATCATTGATAATTCAGGAAATAAAATAAAAATTATAACAAATTTTAATGAAAAAGCTACACTTGATACAGATATTTATAATTGGCATGAAAATTCACAATTTTGGAAAAATTTAGAAGACCATATACCTGATCTTAAACATATTTTTATAATAGGAGGAGAACCATTACTGATAGACAATCACTATAGTTTTTTAGAAAAGTGTATTTCATCGGGTCATGCGGATCAAATATATATTGAAATAATGTCAAACATTACAAGTATACCTAAAAAAGCATGGGATTTGTGGAAACATTTTAAACTTATTCAAATTTCTCCCAGCATTGATAGTATAGGAGATTTACACAATTATATTAGATACCCTAGTAAATGGTCACAAATTGAAAATAATTTATCTAAACTAGTGACTGCAAAGGGAAATTTTAGAATAGTCATCTCACCTACTATTATGGTTTTAAATTTATTACATTTACCAGAGTTAATGTTGTGGAAATTTGAAAAGTTTCCAAATACTAAATTGAATTCGCATTTGTTGCATGGTCCGGTACACTATAATATTAAAATTTTTCCACCAATTAGTAAAATTTTTATAACTAATTATTTTGAAGAATGTAAAATAGAGTATAAGAATAGAATTATGAACACTAAACGCGGTGAAGTTAATTATAACTTTTTTTGTAAAGAACTAAATAAAGCAACATCATTTATGAATTCGGAAGATTGGTCAAGTAACATTCCTGAATTTTTTAGACTAACAAATATACTAGACAGTATAAGAAATCAAAAATTTGAAATTGTTAGTCCAATTACATATCGGTTATTATTAGGAAAACACATATGAAAAAAATCTTAGTGTCAGTTTGGGATACCCAAACTCAGTTTGATATTCAAGAGTCTCTTGGAAATTTGATGCGGGATGCTACTTTGAATTTTGCAAATACACTTTTTCCCCATGAAACAAATTTTGATAAAAAATTTACTTTTTTTACACACACTGATTTTAATAAAATAATTGAAAATGCCGCTAATAGTAATATCGATTATTTAATCATATTAGCTAGCGGATGTTTTGTACTGAATGAAGATAAATTCAACGAAGGGTTAAATGAAATAATCTACAATAATATTAAGGTAGCAGGACACATTCTTCATACTGGCATTTGGAAATCAGAAAATAATTTAGAATTTTTTACACTGCATGAACAAACAATTGTTATAAGAAAAGATATAGTTGACTTGCTTAAAAATATAAATTTTTCAAATTCAAATTCATATCAGACAGATTCATGGAAAAAAGTTAGTAGGTCTCCCGAAAACGTGCATGATGACTATACTCCATTAAAAATATGGCCTAGTGAAGATCAAACATTAATTAGTATGAATAAAAATAGTAATTTTGGTGTACTAGAAGATTTATTGCAGTTTTTTATGCATAATGATATAGAAATTGATAATATAAATCACAAAATACGAAAATCTAAAAATTATAGTTATCATGTAGAGAAACCGGTCGAGTTTGAGCGATACCTACATTCTAATAGACAAACAATAATGGACAACCAGCATTCAATGGTGCAAGGTCATTTTGATTTTTTATCTAGTTGGGGCATTAAAAGACCTGATAATGTTTTTTGGGGATTTAATTCTGAATATTTAGTTCCAATTCTTTATAAAGAATATGACGCTTTTGTAGGGGTAGCTAGTGGGTGCATGCCATGGATATACATTGCCAAGTATATTTTTGTAAAAAATGCAACAATTAAATTAATAGATATATCTCCTACTGCAATTAAATTTCAGCAATGGTTTATTAAAAATTATGAACCCAATAAATTTAATTTATGGAGTGATGTAATAAAAACTTTTATTGACGAAAACAAAGAATTTGATTATAGGGCAGTTGGTGATCCAAATATGGGTAATACTATTTGGAATGAATATAAAGAAATTGTTGACGAAAAATGGCAAGAGATAAAAAAATATTCAATTACTATTGAAGAGGGTGATATCGTTGATGTTACCAATTATAAACCTATATTAAATAATAGTAGTCAACCATTAGTATGGTTTAGCAATGTATTTAGGTATACTTCAACGTTTGAAAAAAATTACAAGAATCATAACGTTGAAAATTATTTGAATAAACTTTTTAAAGAAAATATTAAAGTAATGTGGCAAGGAGATTCTATATCAAATGGATTTACAATGGGGCCTAATAGTTTGTCTGTAGTAAAAGAACCATTTTATAAACCTTATCCTATTCCTAAATTTGACACTGAATTATTCTTAAAAGAAATTGAAAAATTAGAAGAATTTGATTTATTTTCTAAACATCGAGGAGATATGCACCCTGGATGGAGTAGTTTTGTGTTACACGGATTAGGGCATGGAAAAACACAAGGATATGAATACTACGGCTATTCAAATGATGAAGAAGCACCGTACGATTGGACTAATGAAGCATTAGAATATTGTCCTTCTATTGTAAATTATTTCAAAGAATTAAAATTAAAAAATAGATATCATCGGGTTAGAATAATGAAATTAGAACCAGGTGGTTATATTTCAATACATGATGATGACCCTAAGAAGTACCGTAATCAATGGGGACATAATATTGCAATAACCAATCCTGAGGAATGTGAAATGCATTTTTGGAATGAAACATTTCAATATGCAGGCATGGTCCCGTGGAAACCAAATGATTCTTATTTGATAAGAATACACTGGAAACACATGGTAAGAAATTTAAGCAATAAAAATAGATATCATATCATAGTACACGGAACTTAATTTAATGAATA